>CAZPTC010000012.1:0-21898 GCA_964589455.1 uncultured Desulfovibrionaceae bacterium
CCCCCCCCCCCCCCCCCCCCCCCCCCCCCCCCCCCCCCCCCCCCCCCAATTCTCCACTTTCTTCTCCCCCCAAGTCCGACACAATACAGCCGTCTTGTATTTCGATGATACGTTCGGCGTAGGCGGCTATTTTAGGATCGTGGGTAACCAGAATAATGGTATGACCCTGGCTGTGCAAGTCTTGCAAAATGCCCATAACAGTAAGGCCGCTTGCGGAATCAAGGGCGCCTGTGGGTTCGTCTGCAAGCAGGATATCGCCGCCATTCATAAGGGCGCGGGCAATACTGACGCGCTGTTGCTGCCCGCCAGAAAGTTTGCTGGGTGTATGGCGCATTTTTCCGCTAAGGCCAAGTTTTTCTAAAAGCTGGGCGCTTCTGGCAGAGCGTTCTTTTTTGGAAGCACCGCTGTAAATGGCTGGCAGGGCAACATTTTCCTGGGCATCCAGTACACTTAGGAGGTTATAGCGCTGGAAAATAAAGCCAAAGGTTTGGTTGCGCAAATTGGCAAGGGCGTCTGGGGCTAAAGTTTGCACATCTTGCCCCATAAGGCGGTATGTGCCGGAGCTGAAGGTATCCAGACAGCCCAGTATATTCATAAGGGTGGACTTACCAGAGCCAGACTGGCCGATAATGGCGACAAATTCACCTTTTTGCACAGTAAGGTTAATATCCGTGAGAATATGGGCGGCATTTTCGCCTTCACCAATAATTTTATGCAGAGATTCAATGTGGATATATTCCATGGTGTATTCCTTTTACATTCTTGGCGGGGGCATCATGCCACTTTGGGAGGTGCTGGAAGCGCTGCCAAGGGCAGGCATAAGCACAATTTCCCCTTCAGAAAGGCCGCTTAATACTTCTGCGTTCACGCTGTCTGCAAGGCCAATGGTAACAGGGCGTGTTTCCTGCTTGCCACTGGGCAAAAGCACGGTTACGCGTTTTTCCTGCCCTATGTTTTGCACAGCTAAAAGGGGTACTAGCAGGGCATTTTCTGTGTACCCTGTGAGAATACGGCTTTGAATAGTCATGCCTATGCGCAGGGTTTGGTCTTTGTTTTCTACAATAAGGTTGCCGTAATAGTACACGGCTTTGTCTGTATTGGTGGCGCCTGTGTATTCCCCATTAGAAAGGGTGGTAAGGCCGGGGTCAATAGATGTAAGGCTGGCGCGGCGCTCTTTGCCTGGTTCAGAAAGAATGCTGTATTGCACAGGCATACCGGGGGCCACGCGAGTTATATCCCCTTCCGATATTTGCAGGCGTATTTCCATTTCCTCCACATTGGCAACCTGCACAAGTTCCGGGGTATTCATACCGGCATTCAGGGTCTGCCCTTCTTTTACTTTCACAGAAACCACCATGCCGTCCATAGGGGCAATAATATGGGTATACCCAAGGTTTGTTTCTGCAACACTAACGGCAATGCGGGCCTGATCAAGCTGGGACTGCGCGTCTTGTAAGTTGGCTTTTGCCTGGGCCAGGTTATTTTGGGCTTCTTCTAAATTTTCCTGGGAGGTGGCGTCCTTTTTGCGCAGGCCTTTTTCTCTGGTGTAGCGTGTTTCCGCAATGGTGTACGCCTGCTGGGTGGAGGCTAACTTGGCTTCACAGCTTGCAAGTTTGGCTTTACTGGTGTTTAAGTCGTTTTGTTGGTTGGTGGAATCAATGTCTGCAATGGGGTCACCCTGCTTCACAGTTTGGCCTAATTCTACATGCAGCTTGGTAATTTGCCCGGAAACGCGGGAACCCACGCTTACTATGCGCCGCGCGCCAACCTCACCAGTTGCGTTAATATACTGGCTAAGGGTGCCCCTGCTTACTGTGTAACTGGGGATATCGCTTTTGTCCCCTTGGGCGTAAGCTTGCCAGTATCCAATTGCCAGACCAAGGCCAACAAGAAGGATAATAGAAAATGTGATAACGGGAAGTGTGAAGTGCTTTTTCATACTCAGTTCCTGCCGGAGCCTGTTTGAGATTATGTTAATGGGAGTGGCTTCCGGTCTTGATTGCACTATACAGAGGCAGGGGCAGCAAAAAATAAATGGTGTATAAAAAAGTGTGAAAAAGTGTGAAAAGGCCTGTTCCTCTTTGTTTATTCTGGCTATTGTGTATCTGCGAGGTATATATGCCAAACGAAAATACTATACAAGAAGTGGAAAAGCAGCCCCATGTGCTGCTTGTGGATGATGACACAGCTTTGCAGGCAAGCCTGAGGGAATTTTTAGAAGGCTTTGGCTACCAGGTTTCTGTTTTGTCAGATGGCAGACAGATACGGGAGTTTTTGGCAGACACAAAGCCGGATATTATCCTTTTAGATGTCATGATGCCGGGTATAGACGGCTTTAGCGTGCTGCGCCATATACGCCAGTTTCAGGACGCAATGGAAGTGCCAGTTATTATGCTTACAGCCAGAGGTGAAGAAACAGACCGCATTGTGGGGCTGGAACTAGGGGCAGATGATTATGTACCCAAGCCCTTTAACCCGCGGGAATTACTGGCGCGCATAAAGGCTGTTTTGCGCAGGGCACCCCTTATTATGGCGGCAGGCGCGCAGGAACATGCACAGGGACAGGGCGCTGCCAGTGCATCTGGGGGCATTCCTGCCGGGCAAGTTATTGTGGGGGATATTTGTCTGGACTGCAACCGCCAAATTTTGCGCCGTGCGGAGAAAAGTGTGGATCTTTCCACAGCTGAATTCCATATTATCCGGGCGTTTATGTCCCACGCGGGGCAGGTACTTTCCCGCGATGCCATGCTTACCCTTGCTTTTGGCCCAGAACACTTTGTGAGTGACAGAAATATAGATGTGTACATAAGCCGCATACGCGCCATACTACGGGCAGTGGGGGCAGAAGCTTCTACCATTAAAACCGTATGGGGTTCTGGCTATTTATGGCGAAATGAAGGGGGAGAAGGCGCAGTATGATGAATATATTTCCCCGCTTGTGGCAACGCATTTTTGTATGTTGCCTGCTTGCTGTGCTGGTTTCGCAGGGTATTACTTTTGCGGTGTTCCAATACTTTGGCAGAGCCTACATGGCGTCCAGCTTTTTGGGTGAAATTTCGCAAAATGTGGCCGCTTCTATGGAGGGCAAAGACCTTGCCTCTGTGCAGACCTTTATCACCTTTTCCAGCCGCGACAGCCGCGGCGTATGGGTGGAAGGCACGGGGGAGCATGCCGGGCAGGTGCTGGCTGGTAAAATGCCCAACAGATTTAAAAATGCGCGGGAAACGATGCACACAAGCCCTTTATCCGACACTGCGGTAACCCTGTATACCCCGGAAGGGGAAAACCTGCCGCGCTTCGCCTCTTTGCCTGTGCAGCTTCAAGATGAGCAGGTTACATTGTATGTTTCCGCTTTTGACCATAACCCGCCGCCAATGGGTCTGGCTTTTCTTCAGCTTTTCACTATTGCCTGTCTTGCGGGCGCTGCGCTGAGCCTTTGGAGCGCAAGGTATATTTCCCGCCCTTTGCAAACCCTGTGCGAAGAAGTGCTGTATATGTCGCAGGGGAATCTGGACAGCCCCGTAACACAGGAAGGCAAGGGGGAAGTGGCAGATGTGGCGCACGCAGTACAGGAGCTGGCTAAAAACCTGTCTGATACCATAACCAGCATGCGGGAGCTTTTGGGCAATATATCCCATGAATTGCGTTCTCCCCTTACGCGCATCCATATAGATGTGGCGCTGCTGGAGGAAAAACTTGCGCGCTTAGAACAGCCAGAACAAAGGGAAGCCGCGCTTGTGCATGTTGCGGCCATGCAAAAAGAAATGGCGCTTATGGAAAGCATGGTGGAAGATACCCTGCAAAACAGCCGTTTAGATTTGCAAAGAGAATTTTGTTTAGAACCTGTGGCTTTTTCAGAGTTATGCGCAGAAATGCTGCGCCGCCATGCCCCGGCACTGCAAAGCGCCCATATCCGCGTGGAGCAATACCTTACACCGGATATTTGGATACAAGGGGAAGAAATGCTGCTGTGCCGCATGGTAGAAAATCTTTTAGAGAATGCGGCAAAGTACACAGATACCAATGGTTCGCTGGTTATACGGCTTTCCCGTACGCACAATACAGTGACCCTGCGTATGGAAAATTCCTGCAAACCTCTGCCAGAAGAACGCCTTACTCGCCTTTTTGAGCCTTTTTACAGGGGTGATGTTCCAACTGGTAATGGCGTTGGCCTTGGCCTTGCCCTTGTGGAAAAAATTGTCCGCATCCACAATGGCACTATATATGCGGAAAACGGCGCTATAGGGCTGGCATTTATTGCACAGCTACCGGCAGCTTAAGGTATTCTTTATGGAAATACAAGCGTACACACAAAAAGACCTGGCAGACATGCTGCAAATTTGGAATGAGGTGGTAGAGGCAGGTATGGCTTTTCCGCAAATGGAAAAGCTGGGTATGGAGAGCGGGGCTGCGTTTTTTGTGGAGCAAAGCTTTACGGGTGTGGCGGTAGAGGCAGGGCAGGTGCTTGGCCTGTATATTCTGCACCCCAACAATGTGGGGCGCTGCGGGCATATTGCCAATGCCAGTTACGCGGTACATGCCACATGCCGCGGCAAAGGCACTGGGGAGGCTTTAGTGCGCCACTCCCTTGCTATGGCAAAAACTCTGGGTTTTCGCATTATGCAGTATAACGCGGTTGTGCGCTTAAATACCCCAGCTATTGCGCTTTACGAAAAACTTGGCTTTGTGAAACTGGGCACTATACCTGGGGGCTTTTACACAAAAGAAAACACGTATGAAGACATTATTCCCATGTATTACCTGCTATAATACTTTTTTCTTCTGTTAATTCTGAATATTCTTACTCCTTTTATAGTATGGGCAAAGCACAATGCTTTGCCCATACTTTGTTTTGCACACATTATGCCCTACTCTATATGTGCTGAAATTTCCTCATTAATACAAAAATTTTTCCTTATTTGTCCCAACATATTGACCTAACATACTATATGCGATATGATAAAATGTATTTTATGAGGTTTTTTAGCAGAACCTTTGTATAGGCCTGCATGCCCCTTTGCCAGTGCCACACTGTTGATATTATGGAGTGAAATTATGGAAAATTCGCAAACAAAGCAGGGAAGCTTCTCTTTCGGAAATTTTCGGCCTGCCGCCAGCAAAGTTTTATGCAGTGTCGCCTCGCTGGCGCTGCTTCTGGGTGTTGGCAGTCAGGCCGCCTTTGCTGTTCCCACCACTATTACAACCCAAACTGCGTGGGACACAATTATTAAGCCAATAACCGTGGGGGATTTTATTATAAATCCCGCAGCCGGCACAACTATTAAATCCCATAATTTCAATAATCCCTTACAGTTATTCACCATTAATGGTACTGCGGCAGAAAACAGCCCCTTTGCCCTGTATGGAGCAGGAAACTTAGAAGTTAACGGCTTGCTTACTATAAACACTACAGCTGAAGCTGTACAAATTGGCTCGGAAAAAATTGCCACGCAATCCGGTAATCTTCTTGTTAGCAAAGATGGCTTTCTTACCGTAAATGGGGAAATCCACCTTGGTGGGGAAGCCAGCTCTCTTAGCGCAAACGCCGGGGGTAACGGGCTGCTGACAGTGGATGGTGGACGCCTTTTTGTTACCACAGACCTTAGTGTTGGCGGCGAAGCGGAACTAAACGCTGCCGGCGGCGATGGTATGCTTGTAGTGCAAAATGGTGGCACAGTTATTGTTGGTAATGAAATACGCCTTATGGGTGAATCTAATATTGCCCCTGGTGGCAGTGGAGATATAGTAGTAACAGGTGGCTATTTAACAGCACTGAATTTTATTGTTGAGCCAACTATTTTTATGGCGGCACCTGTTAATTCTTCTCTGAATGTTTTAGGTACTGGCACAACATGGGAAACACAGGCTATTGTGCGCCTTGGCAACCAGCATATTGACTGGGTGCGTCAACGCAAACCAGTATCTACTGTTTTCCATTCCATAACCGCAGTTGGCAACGCTGTAACCGCACCCATACGCTATGGTCTTGATCTTTCCCGTACAACATGGTCTTTTGGCGGAACTGCAGCTGATGATTCCACATTCGGGACAAACTCCCTAACTATTGTCAACACCAAAGGTATTGCAACCACAGGCTTTGCAGGTATTCACCTTGACCAGAACAATGGTACAAAAAATCCAGTGGTTTTCGAAAATGGCAGCACCCTTTTGCTGGCCATGGATGGCGTAAAACCCGGCCAGACCATTAAGGCTATTGATGATACTACCACCAACATTACAGGGCAGTGGACAAATTATTACACCACAAGCCGCATTGTAGGCAATTTGCCCACTATCCATAATGGCACAGATATTTCCGTACCCACTGTGCTGCGCGACTTAAATAAAACCCTGCCCGGCACTTCCCAACAGGCAAAAAACCTGCTTGTGGCCATGGCAACCCAAATTGGGGTAGACGCAAGCGATGACCCTGCCATTTCCAATGGACAGCGCTTTTTCTCCCGCGCAACAGACTACCGCTTTGTAGAAAATAAAGCAGAGTCCACCACTATTATAGAATCTGCGCTTAACGCTTCTTCTGCTTCTGGCATACAGGGCACCACATTTGCGGCTTCCAACACCACTGCGTACGCCGTGGAAAACCGCATCCGCGAAACCATTGGCAGTGCTAGTGGCCTTGCTTCTGGCAGCTATTCACGCGGCATGGTTTTCTGGGGTTCACCTTTGTACCGCACAGATAAAGTTTCTGGCATGAAAATGGGGAACTATAAGTCCGGCTACACAAGCAATATGCTGGGTGTCAGCCTTGGCGCAGATATGCAGCTTAAAGAAAATATGCTGCTTGGTGTGGCCTTCCATATTGGCAGCCTTTGCGCAAAATCCAAGGGCGATTTTTACAGAACAGATACCAACGGTATGTTTGCGGCTGCTAACCTGTACGGTGCCTGGAAAATGGACAATATCACCCTGAGTGGTGACCTTGGCCTTACCTACACCACACATTCCCTTACCCAACGTGTTCCAGCAGGTATGCTTATGCGTAACAACGCGGCCACTGTGTACAGCACAGCCCTTAGCTTTGGCCTGCGTGGCGACTACCGCCTGCAAACCAGCTTTATGGATATAGTGCCCCACATTGGCCTGCGCTACACAGGCATATTCACTAATCCCTTTGGCCTGAAAAACATGAACGCCCCTATTTTGGATATGCGTGTGGCTAACCAGCACATCCTTACCCTGCCCATAGGCGTGACATTGGAAAAAGACATTGTGACAGCTTCCGGCTGGAAGGTAAAACCCCAATTAGATTTGGGCGTTATACCGGCAGTTGGCAACCTGAAGGCCAAAACACGCTCCACCATTCCGGGCGTAGTTTACACAAGCACCACAACAGCGCAGGTAGTAGATACCTGGACATTTGACGGCACTGCCGGTTTGGAAGTTGCCAAAGACGGCATGAACTTTGGCATAAACTATAATTTCCAAGCTTCCCGCCACCGCACCGGACACGCGGTATTTGCCTCCTTCCGGTACGCATTCTAGAGCATATCCGAAAATTATCGCAACAAGTTACGATAATTTTCAAAATACACAAAAGGGCTTGGCTGACTGTTTTTAGTGAGCAAAGCCCTTTTGTATTTAACCGCGCCGGGCAGTGCCAAACATTTTTCTATTACTGGTGCCAGATTTGCCCCATAACAAAAAACCCCCGGCAAACCGAGGGTTTTTATACAAAAAAAAGGGGCGTAAGTAGTAACTCTTACGCCCTTAGAAAAATTTGGCGTCCCCAAGGGGATTCGAACCCCTGTTGACGGCGTGAAAGGCCGTTGTCCTGGGCCGACTAGACGATAGGGACGCAATCGGCAAGAGCGAAAATAGCGAAATGGGGGGCAGTAGTCAAGTGTTTTTTTGCATAGAATAGCATTTGACCAAAAAAAAATCTTCTCAGCCTCTCCAGGGCTTGCTATTCCTTGCTTGCAGGATATGCCGTGAGTTTTGCCTTTGCCCCATTGCTGTTTTTTGGCGCGCTTACTCCGTGTGCTGGCACTGGGCAACGCATGGAGCTACATACACCCTGTTCTCAACGCTTGCCTTTCCTCCAGATGTGTCTATATTCCTAGTAGTAGGCATCTGCGTATTCTGTTACCTTTCTCCAGAGTCCGCTTTACCGTGGGCACTCTGTGGAAAGTGCCTGTCCCAAACATTTTGACATTTCAGGCGCACCTTTGCAGTCTGGTAATTTCAACCCTGTATTTCCTCAAGGAGGCCCCGTGGACCTTCGTCCTTACGCCCATTTACCTATTGACTGGAACCTTTCCCCTGAAGACGCTGTTACCCTGTACCTTGAGTGGGGGAATAACAACTGGCATGCTGAACACGCCCCTGTGCGCTCTAAAAGCGATGTTGCCATTTATTTTGTTGTAGACACATGGGAAAGCCCGGCGCTTGTGCGCCTTGTGCGCCGCAATTCAGAAGCCGCAGAAGACCTTGTGTCCTTCCCTCTGCCAGAAAGTCTTGCCGTAGACTTCCATAAAGAGTTTGGGGATTTAAAAGCCATATTTGAGCCAACACCTGCTATTAAAGCCTGGCTGAAACATGCCCTGTATGGCGAAGAAAAAAACGTATGACCATAGCCGAATGGCTGCAAAACGCCCGCCAAAGTTTATGCGCAGCCAATGCACAAACACAGGCTTGCAGCACAGCAAAAGCTGCAGCCAAGCTTACCCAGGCCTTGCGTGGCCAGCCTCAAACCCATGCCCGTATTGCTGCACAAGGCAACCAACACCTGCAAAAGCCCCAGGTGGCAAACTACACCCGTACAGTAAGGCGCCTTTTGGCGCATGTGCTGGCAACCCCAGAAACCCAGCTTCTTGCCCGTGACCATATCCACCTGCCAGAGAATGCGCTTGCGTGCGCCAATACCCTGTTGACGCGCCTTCTTGCCGGCGAACCCTTTGCCTACCTTGTGGGCGAACAGGAGTTTTATGGCCGCCCATTTTGCGTAAGCCCTGCTACGCTTATCCCGCGCCCGGAAACGGAACTTCTTGTGGAAGAAGCCCTGCGCCTGCTGCCAGAAGGTCCTCTTACATTTATAGACGCAGGCACAGGCTCTGGCTGCATAGCCATTAGCCTGTGCGCAGAGCGCCCCTTATGGCACGGCTTTGCGCTGGATATTGCCCCAGATGCGCTTGCCATTGCCGCACAGAACGCCAAAAACACAGGCGTAGCTGAAAGGCTTACCTGCATAGAAGCAGACTTTACCCAGCCAAACCTTGCCGAAATGCTGGCCACGGCTATGCCCAATGCACAGGATGCACCTTCTGCCATAGATTTGCCCGCAGTATTGCCTGCTAGCCTGGGGCTTTTTATCGCTAATCCGCCCTATATCAGCGCAGAAGAATGGGAAACATGCACAGCCTATGATGTAAAGGCCTATGAACCCGCCCATGCCCTTTTGCCTGTAAGGGGTGCGCTTGCCAATGCGCAGCAACCTACAGGCATGGAGCACTTGCAGGCGCTTGTGCTTCTTGCAGAAACACTGCTGGCCCCTGGGGGCTACCTGCTTATGGAGCATGGCTTTAAACAGGGTGCGGCCTGCCGCGCACTCTGCCAACCCAGGATGTGGCAAAGTATACGAACAGGCCGCGATTTGACCGGACATGAGCGCTTTTTATGCGCGCGTAAGCAATAGCTTGTGTAACAAACAAGCATACAGCTCCGGTAAAGTAGTTAATGTCCTACCGCAGCTTTTTTACAAGGTCATGCAGAGTATCAGCCTCGTGTACCAAGGCGTTAGTTGCGCCAGAGCTTTCTTCCATCATGGCAGCGGTTTGATGCACCACGGAAGAAACATCCCCAAGGGCAACAGTTATGCTTTCGCTGGAAGCAGCCTGCTGGCTTGCGGCGGCGACAATGCTGTCCATTCTCTGGGCAACTTTTTCTGCCATGCGCACAATTTCTTCCAAACAATCACCAGACTTTGCGGCAAGGCTTGTTGTTTCTACAATAGCCGCTGCTGTTTGCTGCACATTGCTTGCGCCATAATGCGCCCCTTTTTGTATGGCTTCTACCACTTGCACCACACCACTGGTTGCGTGCATGGTTTTTTCTGCAAGTTTACGCACTTCATCTGCCACAACAGCAAAGCCTCTGCCCATTTCCCCCGCGCGTGCAGCTTCAATAGCGGCATTAAGAGCCAATAAATTGGTTTGATCCGCAATATCCGAAATAACATTAATAACTGAGCCCACATCATCAGCACGCTTTTTCAAATCGGCCATAGCAATATCAAGGTCTCTGGCTACCCCTTCAATAGCGCGCATGGCGCTTACCACATGGGCAACAAGCGTATTACCCTCTTTGGCTTTTTCTGCTGTTTCGTGGCTGATAAGCGAAACTTCGCTGGAGCTGCGGCTTATATCATTGGTGGCGGCATTCATTTCTGCCATAGCCATGCTGGTTTCTTCCACCCTATGGCTTTGCACGCGCGAACCACTGGCCGCCTGCTGGATTTTTGCAGAAAGCTGCTGGGCTGTTGCGGCCACATTTTCTGCCACTACATTGGTTGCCTGCGCCATTTCTAAAATAGTATGGCGGGAATCTGCCACTTCTTTGGCCCGTAGCTGCATTTCTGTTGTATCTGCCCATGTTACAAGTACGCCCATAAGTGTATCTTTACTGCCAACTTCAAAAAGCGGTGCAGACTGGCTTATAATAAACCTGCTTTTGCCTTTTCTGGATGCAATTTCAAGCTCTCTGCTGCTGCGCTCATGGGTTTTTAAGGTATGCATGGCACATGTTTCCTGCAATGTATCATGCAAAAGAAACTCTGCAGATGTTTGCCCATAATACGTTGCTGCGCTGCCATCTAAATCTAAAAGACTCAGCATGGTTTGGTTACAATAGGTAAGTTTGTTATCAGGGGTAAAAACAGCGGTGGGCACTGGCAGGCTGTCCATAATTTCCTGCACATACGCTAATTGATTGCCCAGGTTTTTGGCAATAGCGGTAAAGGAGTCTGCTAAAATACCAAACTCATCCCGCCTGCGTATACGCAATTTTGCCTCTACTTCCCCTTGCTCCAAAGCCTTGGCAAATACTAATACCTTGCCGAGGGGCACTAATATGGAGCGCATAAGCGTACCTACACAAATAAGAGAAAACACAAGGCCAAATGCCATAGCCACCCAGTTAGACACAATGGCCCGTTTGCGCTCTGCGCTTGCTTTAGCAGTGACACTTGCACGCTCTTCGTCAATAATTTTAGTGCCATCGTTAAGGCCTGTCAGCACCACGCGCAAGGCAGGTATGCTTACTTCCCGCACAATTTGTACGGCTGTAGTATAATCTGCTTGCGTAATTGCGTCGTTAATCTTTATGGCGCTTGTATGCAAGGTTTCGTGCGGATCTTCAAGTTGCTGAAGAATGGGCTTAAGCTTTGGCACTAAATTTTCTGCGTGTTGCCTTTCTTCCCCGGAAAACCACTTGCCAAATGCGCAAAGTTTGGGGTTTGTCTGTAAGCTGAGCTGCTCTTTATTTTCTGTAAGCACATGGACAAGCAGGGCTTGTACCCAGACAAGGTGATCAATCTCCCGCAGTAAAAAGACATTTTGGAGATGATCATATTCTGCTGCAAGCTCTGTAGAGGTAGAAACAGAATAAAGCGCGTTGTTAGAGTTAATGGCAAGGAAAAGAAAAAGCGTAATAAAAGGAATAACGCAAATAGAGAGCTTCCATTTCAGGGGAAGATCGCGCCACATATACGCTGCCTTTGTTTGTATGTGAGAGCAAACAAGTACAAGCCCTCAGACTGCCCATATTCCTTGCTGCGGAACAGCAAAGTCCCGCAGAACAATTTTCAAGCAAAACGAAAATACGCTGACAGCGAAAGCAACGGCTTATCCGTATGAATAGGGGAGTCTTCTGTAAACAAAAGCCGAGTAATTGAATGTATACTACGAATTATTTGTGCGTGTGGTCAAGCCCTATAATCCGAAAAGTTTTGCCAAAAAAAATAAAACTTACTATACTGCTATGTTAAAAAAATTTTTACCAAAAAAAAGGCCCCTGTGTGTTTCCAGGGGCCTTTGTATTATCAACAGACACAATGCCGGGTTAGCGCAGCTCTTCTACTAAATCTTGCAAGGTTGTGGCTTCTTTGGCTAAATTAGCAGTTGCCTGGGAACTTTCTGCCATAGCACCTGCTGTTTGGCTTACCACATGGGCCACTTCTACAAGGGCCTGGGTAATATTATCGCTGGAAGCCGCCTGCTGGGTACTGGCTGTTGCAATAGCGTCCATACGTGCAGAAACAAGTTCTACCATGCTTACTATTTCACCCAGACATTGCCCGGATTTATTGGCAAGAGAGGTTGTATCCACTATTGCACCCACTGCAAGTTGCACATTCTGGGCACCTTCGCGCGCGCCTTTTTGGATATTCTGCACCACTTCCACCACTTCGCGTGTGGCACTCATGGTTTTTTCTGCCAGTTTGCGCACTTCGTCTGCCACTACAGCAAAACCGCGCCCAGCTTCGCCTGCACGCGCGGCCTCAATAGCGGCGTTAAGTGCAAGCAGGTTTGTCTGGTCTGCAATATCAGAAATAACATTAATAACAGTGCCAACACCATCTGCTTGCTTTTCCAAATCTACCATAGAGGTATCAAGGGCCTGTGCACTACGCTCTAAGCCTTGCATGGCATTGACCACCTGGGAAACAAGCTTATTGCCTTCATGGGCCTTTGTGGCTGCTTCGTGGCTGACAACAGAGGCATCGCTGGAGGAACGGTTAATATCATTAATGGCGTCATTCATTTGCGCCATAACACGGGTGGTTTCCTGTACACGGCTGTTTTGTATTTCTGCACCTGCACTGGCTTCTGCAATACGCACAGAAAGCTGGTTACTTGCAGCAGAAACGCGCTCTGCCACTTCAGAGGCAGAGTGCGCCACACGCAGCATGGCATTACGGGCTTCTGTAATTTCCTTGGCGCTTTTTTTCAGCTCTGTTGTATCTGTCCAGACAGAAAGAGCACCTGTTAATTCCCCAGAATGGTTAAACAAAGGGGCGGCCTGTATAATAACATATTTTGTTTTGCCCTTGCGGGAGACAAATTCAAGCTCACTGGCGTTTTCTTTCTTTTCCTTAAAGGCAAGCATAACGCGGGTTTCTTTTGTTTTATCATGGAAAAAGAATTCACCAGAGCTCATGCCATAACAGCTTTCTGCCTTTTCATCTCTATCAAGCAAATTCATCATTTGTTTATTGGCAAATGTAAGCTTATTATGTTCATCATACACTGCGGCTGCAACAGGTAAACCGGACAACACACCATTAGAGAATGCCAGTTGCTGCGCAAGTGTTTGCACCATAGAGCGCAAAGCATCTGCTAAAAGGCCAAACTCATCATGTCGCATAATATCCAGCTCTGCCTTTTCCCCGCTTTGCATGGTCTGTGCAAATACCGTAAGCTTGCCAAGCGGGCGTAACATAGAGCGCATAAGCACAAGTACACATGCTATGGCAATAACAATGCCCACTGCCATAGCTGCCCAGTTAGCCGCAACTGCTCGGCTACGCACTTGGATAAGTGCTGCTTCTTCTAAAGCACTTTGCTCCTCCACAAGCTTAGCGCCTGCGTTAAGTTGTTCCAGCACAAGGCTAAGAGCAGGTATGCTTACTTCCTGCACAAGCGCAGCGGCTTCTTCCTTTTTGCCAGCAGCCATAAGCTCACCAATGTGTATTGCACTGGCGTGCAGCTTTTTGTGGGGATCATCAATCTTCATGAGCACGGCATCTAAACCAGGTACCAAATACTCTGCTGTAACACGCGGTTCTCCGGTATACCATTTACCAAAGGCACATAGAGTAGGGTCTGTTTGCAAAGCCAATGGCTCTTGTGGAGCAGAAATGACATATATCAACAGGTTCTCCACCCATTTTAGGTGGTCAATTTCCCTTTGAAAAAAATTGCTCCGTAATTCTGCATACTCCATTGTCTGCTCAGTGGAGACTTCTACAGTGCTAAAATTTCTATTGGAAGTTACAGCCAGAAGGATGATGACGAGTAGAAGAGGAATCATACAAAAAGTAAGTTTCCATCGCACAGAAAGGTTACGCCACATGCTTTGTCCCTTTGTTTTAGTATTCCCAGAGGTCTATACCACATGAGAGCATAGTATACACATAAGGAGTCTTTGTGTATTTATACCCCATTTTTTGCACCGTCAAGCGAAAGGTATAGATAATTACCACATAATCTAATGCAATTTGTCGTTAGAAATGCATATCGACTATTTTTTAAAAAACATGAGGTTAAGTATGCGCAAAGCAGCCATATTGACAAGCTTACGTATTTTCAATAATGTTACGAATATGAAAAACGTAACACGAATACTCCTTTTTTTGGCCGTGGCTCTTCTCCCTATTCAAGCGCACGCGCAATTCCCTGCACAAGGTGTTACCCTTACAGATATGGACGGGCGCACCCTCACCCTTGCAAAGGAACCCATGCGCATTGTCACCATTGACGATGGTTTTGTAGAAGAAGTTTTTACCTATCTTGGCAAAACTGACCGTATTGTAGGCATTGGCTCTTGGAGCATGAAGCGCGATTACTCCTACACCTATACAGACAAAGACGGTCAACCCCTTACCTTTGCAGGCTGGAGCACCATGAAAGCCCTGCACCCCTGGCTGAATGACCTTGTGTGCGTTAATTCCCCGCAGGGTAATGTGCTTCAATTAGAAGCTCTTGCAGCCTTAAAGCCAGACCTTGTTATTGTGCGCGTGGGAGACTGCACCCTTGGCGGCGGCAATACAGAAGCCCTGCAAAAAGCCTTTGCCTCTATAGATGCTCTTGGCTTGCCCATGCTTGTTTTACGCGCCCCAACCCTGACGGATACCCCGCTTAACAGTATGGAAGAAGAAGCGCGTCTGCTGGGTGCCCTTTTTGGGCAGGAAGCAGAAACGGCAAATCTTATGGCCTATTTAAAGGAATGCGAAAATTTTATACGCGACCGCGTACAAGCCGCCGATATACCAGAAGAGAAAAAAGCGCGCCTTCTTTACCTTGGCCTTAACCCCGATATACGCAAGCAAGGCGCAACAGGGAATACACACGGTTTAAATACTGTAGAATCCATGCGCGTAGAAAATGTGGTGGGCGCAAAAAATGCCTTCCGCGGGCAAGGTTCTAATGTGCAGCTTTCTGCAGAGCAGGTGTACGCCTTAAGCCCGGATGCGCTTATTTTGCAAACCTCCAATGGCTATCACCCCAGGGAAGAACTGCTGTATGACCCGGCCTTTGCGCGCCTGCAAGAATTAGAGGCCATTAAAGCGGGGCGGATTTACCCTCTACCTTGGTCACCTATGAACTGCGCCCCCCGCATGACATACCCCATTGACCTTTTTATTCTTGCCAAAGCCGCCTATCCTGACGTATTCAGTGATACCAGCGTGTATACGTTTGCCTTAGACTTTTACCAAACCGTGTACCGTGTTTCCCCGGAACAAGCCCGCACGTTGCGCTCTCACCAGCTTCTTAATTGGATGGAAGGAACAGGCTTTTGAGAAAAAAACTGCTTTTGCTTTGCCTGCTGGCCATTGCACTGGCCCTTATTGCCTTTGGCGCGCTCTTTATTGGGGAATACCCCTTAGAGCCTGCCAAGGTGGGCCATATTCTGCTTGCGCATATACAAAGCCTTTTTTCCGGCCCTCTTGACCCGCAGGCATTAGAGCAAGCTGGCATTGCAAAAATGGACAATGTTATTGTGTGGGATATCCGCATGCCACGCCTTTTGCTGGCAGTACTTGCGGGCATGGCACTTGCCTGCGCTGGGGGAGCGTACCAGGGGGTTTTCCGTAATCCGCTTGTAGAGCCATACCTCCTGGGCGTCAGCGCAGGCGCTGCCTGGGGCGCTTCTCTTGCTATTGTGTTTCCCGCCATTTTCCCACAAGGCCAGCTTACCGCTTTTTGCTTTGCGCTTTTAGCGGTTTTTCTTTCCTGGCTTTTTGCCAATGGCGGCCGCAAAGCTGCTTTTTCCGGAGAAAGCGGCCCTACCCTTATTCTGGCTGGTATTATTGTGGGGGCGCTTTTTGGTTCTATGGTCAATCTGCTTAAATACCTTGCGGCAGATACCCAGCTACGCGAAATAACCTTTTGGATGCTGGGCGGCTTTTTTTACGCAACATGGCAAGATGTGTGGATAAACGCACTGGCCACCCTGCCCTGCGTTGCCCTTTGTACCCTTTTTGGCTGGAAGCTCAATGTGCTTTCTATGGGGGATGAAGAAGCCCAAAGCCTTGGCCTCGCAACAGGCAGAACACGCCTTTTTTTCCTGCTTATCAGCACATTTGCAGCAGCCCTGTGCGTTTCTACAGTGGGCATTATTGCCTGGGTAGGCCTTATGATGCCACACGCTGCCCGCCTTATACTTGGGCCGGATAACCGCTTTGTTATACCAGGGGCCGCCATATTAGGTGCTTTATACATGCTTTTGTGCGATACCCTTGCCCGCAGCCTTACCTCTGCAGAAATTCCCATTGGCATTATCACCTCTGTTGTTGGCGCGCCCTATCTTTTATGGCTGCTGCGTACCCGTGGGAGAGAAATTTATGGTGCTTGATGTCCATGCCCTCTCCTACACCTACCCAAAAAGCGATAAAGGCATACACAATATTTCCTTTACTGTGCAGCCGGGGCAGGTAACAGGCCTACTTGGCCCCAATGGTTCTGGCAAGTCTACTCTTTTTAAGTGCTGCCTGCATCT
This sequence comes from uncultured Desulfovibrionaceae bacterium, assembly GCA_964589455.1. Lineage (GTDB taxonomy): Bacteria > Desulfobacterota > Desulfovibrionia > Desulfovibrionales > Desulfovibrionaceae > CAZPTC01. The sequence goes on from CAZPTC010000012.1 coordinate 16,735, forward strand.
TCTGAAAAAAAACAGCGGGCAAATTTTGCTGCACGGCAAACCTATAGAGCAGTATCCTGTGCGCAAATTAGCCCAGGTTGTGGCCTATGTGCCGCAGGAACACACGCAGGCTTTTCCTTTTCTGGTGGAAGAAGTGGTGGCTATGGGCCGCACCGCGTATGTTAACCTGTATGGCGGGGAAAAAAATAAGCAGCGCCTTATTGCCCAAGCACTTGAAGACTTGGGTATACCCCACCTTGCAGGCAAACCCTTTAACCAACTCAGTGGCGGCCAGCGCCAGCTTGCTCTGCTTGCCCGCGCTGTTGTGCAAGGCGCCCCCCTGCTTTTACTGGACGAACCCACTGCGGCCTTAGACTTCCATAACCAGCAGGAAATATGGTCGCTTCTGCGCCGCCTTGCCGCGCAGGGAAAAGCTATTCTTGTATGCGCCCATGACCCTAACCATATCTTATGGTTTTGCGATACTACCCTGCTTTTGCAAAACGGTAACTTACTGGCTGCTGGCACACCCGGTTCCCTTTTTACACAGGGCTTTTTTCAACAGCTTTACCCAAACTCTGCCTGCAACTGGCTGGAAGATAAACCCATATTAATGCCTGGGTAATTTTTTTGCTCGCATAACCATCTAAAATTCTAAATGTTTTTTGCAATCAGACAATAGTAAAAAAAGGAAAAAGCCTGCCATGCGCAACCACCCTTCCGGATATGGGCAAACTTTTTAATCCCTATCCTCTGCGCACTGCACAAGCCTGTGCAAGCCTTCCATTGTGATACGCACCAAAGATTCATAGATGGGTGACGCCCCGTATTGCGCTTCATGCTTCTCAGCAAGCGTCTCTACCTCAGGCATAAGTTGCAAAGAAAACGCACCCATGAGCGCAAAAAGCCTTTCCGCCCGTATTTGCATGTCTGCCGCTAGCTGCTTCCAAGAATGCGCGGCAATTTTATCAAAGCGGAATGTTTTCCCAATGGCCATAGCAAATTTTTGGTCTAAGTCCGGGTAAACCCTTGTGGAAACCAGGTCATAAAATGGCGCTAACTGTACCCTTTCTGTATTATTTTCTGGCGCACGATGGGGCTGATACAGAAGCGAAAAGTTCTTCCCATGTGCGTCGCAATTCCCAATGGCGTAATTGAAAAACGCGCATTGTATAAACTTTTCCCGTGCCACCAATGCATCTGCCATAAGTGGGTGCAGCAACACGGGGGTACATGCAGCAAAACCTGGGCCGCCGTTTTCTTCATACTTTTTAAGGCGGCTTGTACCAAGTGCCTGGCAAAAATCCTCCTGATGGATGCGCGCTATGCCGCTTTTTGTGGCCACACGGTCATAACGGGAAACAAGGTATACTTCATACTTCCCTATTTGGAGAATTTGCGCCTCTGGTACAGGCAGACCCGCAATTCTGGCAAGCTCCATACAAAAAAGTTCATTTTTGTGCAGGTCTGCAAAGCGGGCTGTGGCGGGCTTAAGTATGGCATTGGTGGGCGCAAAAGAAGCTTCTTCCGGCACAAAAAACCGGCCCTCTTTATATAAAACAGGAAGCTTATTTTGCGCACCCGCAATAGATAAACGCACTTTTGACTGCGCGATTAAGCTGCTTGTGGGCATACCATGCTGCTTTGCCAAAATTGCTTCCAAACTCTCTGTAATATCCTGGTACAAATACGGCGTGCTGCTATATTCCCCCTCTGGCGCAATAACAAGCGCACCCGCGCATTCCTGCCCAAACATACGCAGAAAGTTGTATATATCTGCCTCGTCAAGCCGTGCATCGCGGCATATATCGCGGTACATTTCCCCTTCTGGCAGTAAATTTCCAAAAAAAGCGCTGCTCACCTGGGCATTAAAGGCTGCTTTTCCACAAGGCAAAGAAAGAGAAATGGGCGTGTTATGTGTTTCTAACCACTCCGGTGCATACGAAAAAACTACCTTGCCCTCGCGTTTTGGGCTAAGAAAACCCACAAGATCCCCATCCCACAGAACTGCTAAACGCTTTGCATCTTGCATGGCTAGCCCTTTGACTTAAGGTCAGTCAGTTGCACCCCCATATCTAAAATCCGCACAAGAAGCAGCACTTTTCCCACCTGGGCAGTTTCTTTACCATTTTCCACCTGGCTGATAAATTTTACACTGCTATTTGTCTGCATGGCAAGCTCTGCCTGGGTAAACCCCCTGAGCCTTCGCACCCGTTTAATGGCTTGCCCAAGCTCTTTTGAGCCAAACACAGGAAGAGGAAAAGAAGGTTCTGTTTTTTTTGCCATACTACACCTTTTTACCGAACGGTTCTTTTTTTGCCAATACATAAATTTTTACCGTTCATTCCTATACTTTATTTTGTCGTATTTTTTCCGAGCGGTCAAGTTTGAGCATTCCCGCCACTAGAGCATATCCAAAAATTATCGCAACAAATTGCGATAATTTTCAAAAGACACGCTTGCTTCGTCGTGACGGGCGTCTGCTCCCGCAGCCGCCAGAGTATTTTGCGTTTATTAACGGAAATGCTCTAAACACGCCATGCTCTTGCTGTACAGGCTACGTAGAGCTATCAGGAAAGACTTAAACAAAAACCCCGAAAGATTATTCTTCCGGGATATACTTAGCACAAACTAAGGCAGGCAAAACGCCCAAAATTAAATACCCAAGTGCGCCTTACAGATGAGCAAGGCACACTTGGGGTGTTTACGAATATCTGCTGCTACCGGGAATTAATCCTTAGGGTGGCAGGAGGAACCATTACAAGAAGTAAGTTCCTTCTTCTTGGCCGGGTTCTTTTTGGCTTCTTCGGTGTGGCAAGCCACGCAGCTTTGGAACTTACCCTTCTTATCGTGCATGGCGCGATAGAAGCTGTTAACAGACTTATCTTTCTGGTCCAGCTTATCGTGGCAGCCAGCGGTGGCGCACTTTTCAAAGGTTTCCTTACCGTCCACAGGGTGGTGGCAAGAGCCGCAGGGGATTTCTTCGTGGTCTTTGTGATCAAAGGTTACTACCTTTTTCACATATTCCATCTTGATGGGGCCTTCAGGCACTGCCGGCTGCTCAGCAAGAGCCGGAACAGTAAGGGCCGCCGCCAAAATAGCAACAGCGCCATACATAAAAATAGTTTTCATAAGGATGCCTCCAGAAAGTACGCAAGGAAAATTTTCCTTGGTTGCACCATAACGTGGCATACGGGGATTTGTCAATACTATACACGTTTTTTTGTAACAAAGAACAATTCCTATCAAGGTAAAATTACTATAAAAAGCAAGAAAAGCGTCACTTTTTCACGCATACTTCCAGCATTCCACAAAGTGCTGATCCTGTATCTGGGTACGTTCCGGCCTTTCTAAACGGCACACTTCCATACTCTCTGGGCAACGCGGGTGGAATGGGCAGCCAATAGGCAGGTTAATGGGGCTTGGCACATCGCCTTCCAGCACAGCCAAGGTTTTTTTGCGGGTGGGGTCTGGTTCTGGCACAGAGTCCATAAGCGCACGGGTGTATGGGTGGCGCGGGCTTTCAAAAAGAGCTTCTACGGGGGCGGTTTCCACCACTCTGCCAAGGTACATAACGGCTACTCTGTGGGAGACGTGGCGCACAACCGCTAAGTCGTGCGAGATAAACAAGTACGCATACCCGTGCTGTCTTTGCAGGTCTTTTATGAGATTAAGAATCTGGGCCTGCACGGAAACATCCAAGGCAGAGGTTGGTTCATCAAACACAATAAATTCTGGCTGCACAATAAGCGCACGGGCAATGCCAATGCGCTGGCGTTGGCCGCCAGAAAATTCGTGCGGGTAGCGGTTCATGTACTCTGAGCCAAGGCCCACTTCTTCCAGTATGCGCGCAACAATTTCTTCATGCTGCTTTGTATCCAGGCCGGAATAGGGCAAGAGCGGGGAACCAACAATGCGGGAAACTGTCATGCGGGGATCAAGGGAAGACTGGGGGTCTTGGAACACGGCCTGTATGCGCGCCAGTTCCCGCTTATCTTCTTTATTTTTGCTGCGGCGCATGGCCTGCAAGTCTCGCCCTTTATAGTGGATAATGCCGGAATCTGGCGTAAGAAGGCGCAGCAGCATGTTGCCCACTGTGGATTTTCCGCAGCCAGATTCTCCTACAAGGCCAAGGGTTTCGCCCTTATGTACTCTCAGGCGCACCCCGTTAACGGCGTGCAACCAGGCTTTTTTGGAAAAAAAGCCTTGGGCAACAGGGAAGCGCTTGTGCAAATCCAGCACACGCATGACCTCATTTTCGGAGATATCATCAAATTGGGGGGAGGGGTTCATAGGGGGTGAATCCAAAGTTTTAGAGGGAAGTATGAAGAGTAAGAAAGCTTACACGTTATGTGATATTCCCAATTTTCGGCAAGATATTTTGCTGTTTCTTGCATAATAAACAGTTAGTGCTAGAAAAAATACTACTGCATTTTCTTGAGAAAAATTTACTCTATCTTAGTAGGTTACACCTTTTGACTTTTCTTTTTTTCCTCAATTTCTTTTCCTAACAACCATAAATAATTATCCAGTTTCTTATATGAAAACGCTTCAAGATTATAGGCAAGCTTAAATGCCTCCAATATTTCTACAAAACGCTCATAATTTTTAAACTCAACGGCCTTTAAATTCGCAAAAGTACGCTTAGGATATTTTTTAGAAAAAGCTAAAAGCATTTTTTCAACAAAACTATCATAAATTGGAAAATATTCTGCCTTATGGAAACTACAGTATTTTGTTGCAAAAGAGTAACATTTCCTTTTAAGTGCTGGTACTTCCGCAAGTGTACTGATAATAGACAAATCTTTTCTTTCTAACGCATTATCTAAACTCTTTTCATGAACAATGTGTTGTGCCACTAAAAATGGCTTAAAGATATGTGTGCTATAAAATGCATTCAGCAGAACAACCTTATGGTAGACTTCTTTAATATTTGTATTTAGTGGATACCTTAAAAAAACTTCTTGAAGTATTTCCTCCTGCTCAATATAACCCGCAAGATGCCGACGTCCTTGCGTCCAATATCTTTCCACTTCACTTGCGCATGGTTCTGCAATATTAAATTCAGCCATACTCTCTCCAAATAAAGTTTTTTTTGGAGAGGGAAAGGGGGGTCTGGGGGGAAGGGGAGAACCTTTTTTTTTCTCACAAGATGTTCTCCCCTTCCCCCCATCGCGCATCCTAT
>CAZPTC010000013.1:0-19715 GCA_964589455.1 uncultured Desulfovibrionaceae bacterium
CAACCCCAAGACGGACTTAGATGTGGTGAATACCAGCCTGGAAATGTGGCACCAAAACCTGCTGTCTAACTTAGACAGTGTGTTCTTGTCCACAAAATACGCTGTGCCGCACATGGCTAAGTCTGGCGGTGGCAGTATTGTCAATATTTCCTCTATGGCAAGTGTTATGCCAGACCTTACCTCTATTGCCTACAGCACAGTAAAAGCAGGCGTAAATTCTATGACGCGCAATATCGCCACCCAATACGCGCGCCAAGGCATACGTTGCAATGCAGTTCTGCCAGGCATGATAGCAACAGATGCCGTGAAAGATAATCTTTCTGAAGAATTTAAAGCCGCATTTTTACGCCATGTACCTCTTAACCGCGTGGGCGAGCCGGAAGATATTGCCAATGCTGTGCTTTTCTTTGCCTGCAATGACTCCTCCTATATCACCGGCCAGTGTATAGAAGTAGCCGGCGGTATTAATATCCCCACTCCGTTCTATGCAGATACCATGGCAAGCCAGGCTAAAAGATAGTATATTGCGCTTACTGCCATAAAGAAAGCCCTGTTGCTTACGCAACAGGGCTTTTATAATGAGCGGAATGTCTAATAAAAGGCTGCCTTAAACTGGTTTAATAGAATCCAAACGCCAGGTGCTGCTGCCGTCTTCTGGCTGCACAAAAACCCATACCTCATGTGTATTCTTGGGTTGTTTGGCGCTGTTTTCGCGTATAAGATTATCAAACTGCACAGTGGCAATTTCCTGCCCATTTTCTGTTTTCATGCCCAGAAGTTTGGCATCTACAAGCAAAAGTTCTGTTGTTTGTGGGGTAGGGTCATACTGTATGCGCAATTTTAAGGTTTCCTGCATGGCAGGGGTAATAAAGGGGGCTAGGTCTTCCAGATCTCTGTTATCCCATGCTTCATGGTAGCGGGCTGCTAGCATTTTGGCGCCACGCAAAAAGTCGTTATTGTCTGTGGCAAAACTTGGCGATGCCGGTTGCCCTTGTACGTATGTACCACTTTGCTGGCCATTGTTTCTATCATGGGAGCTTAAATAGTCCCATGTTGCACGGGCCTGTCTTTCTTGGTTTGCCAGACCTTCTTCATTCTCTGGCTTTTGGTGCCCAGTTGGGGGCAAATTTTGGGTGTTTTGTGTATCAGGTCTGCTGCCCGGCATACGCGACTGCATATTGGGGTTTTCCGGGTTATTGGCATTACGCCTTCTGAGCAAAATGCGGACAAGCAGAACAACCACCAGACCAATAATAAGAATATCCACAAGGCCTATTTCTCCACTTGTTGCCTGCTCAGTGCCTGCTGTTTGTTCAACGGCAAAGGCAACAGCTTGGGAATAGAAAATGGCCATAAAAGTAAAAAGGGTAGAGAGTACGTTTTTCATGCTATAAGTATACGCACTCTTCACTGCGCAGTCAATCTGACTGGTTTTTAGAAAATCTGCTGCAAACGTATGCGTACAGAAAATAACCCTCTTGTGCGTTTTTGCTAATCTCTGTATACCCCAAGCTACCTCCTTAAAACGGACAGCGCGAAATTCCACCCCGCAAGGAGGATGGTATGTGGAAACATATCATGCGTACCGCTATTGTGGTAAGTATTATCCTTCTCTGTTTGTTGCTGAAAAGTAGCAGTCACTAGAGCAGTATAGATAATAGCTGACCCCGGTAGTGCTGGTACACTGCCGGGGTCCTAATTCTTAAACCCTCAACGGTTTTAAGGAGAGGGGTTCGCGCGGGGGTCAGGGTGTAGAAGCACCTTGACCCTGTCCTTTTTCCTTATGCACGTAAAATAAAGTTCTTCTTAAAAACTGTCAAGTATACGTTTTTTAGCGCTGTTTTATTTTTACAGCATCGCCTGGGCGTATGGTAGATTCGCGCGTCATGTCATTCCAGGCAAGCAACTCATCTGGGGCAACATTGAATTTACGCGCAATGGCCCAAAGGGTATCGCCACTTTGCACGGTGTACACATGGTGCTCTTTTTGTTGGGAAGGCGGTGTGCTGGGGGCCTCTGCCACTACAGAAGAAGATTTGGGTACCACAATGTTTTGCCCAATTTTTATATCGCTTGAGGCAAGCTGGGGATTCATACGGCGTAATTCTGTAAGGCTTACCCCACTTGTACGCGCAATGCTGGCAAGGGTATCGCCTTTTTTCACGGAATAATTGGCAACTGCCAGAGTAACTGACTGTTGTTTGACAGGCTGCTGCACAGGCTTTGGTGTGTCTACCTTTACGTTTTGCACAGCGGGTTTGGTATTCTGCACCACAGGTTGTTGCTTTACCTGGGCAGTTTGCATGACAGGCTGTTGTTTTTTAGGCGCTGCTACTGGCTGGGGCTGACTTTTTGGGGTACTGGCCAGTGTTGTTGCAGGGGCAGAGGAGGGTATACGCAACTGGGTGCCAACCTTTAAAGGCTCGCTCACAAGGTTTGTTTGGCGTAAGGCCTGCACAGAAACCCCTGTTTTTTTACTGATAGAAGAAAGGCTTTCTCCTTTTGCCACTGTGTGCATTTTCCAGCCGCCACCATATCCTGTATCGCACATTAAAGCGCTCTGGGCGTCTGCTGTTAAGTGCGCTGGCACATAGACATTACAATAGCGGTCTGGCGGGGTCACAGCACGTTTAAAAGCGGAATTATGGGCAGAAAAAGTGTCCCACGGCATACCAATAGCCTGGGAAAGAGCCACAAGGTCTGTGCCTGGAGGGGCGCTTATTGGTTCTACTGGTTGCAGTATGGTATCTTTAGGTTCAGGCTGGGCAGGGGAAAAGCCCAATTTGTCTGCATGGCGCATAATTTTGGTCATGGCCAGAAAACGGGGCACATACTCTTGGGTTTCATTTTTAAGCTGTCTTTTTTCATCCAGCAGATAATTTGTTTCTAAAAGATCAAAAAAAGAATCGGAACCTGTGCCTGCAAGCGCACGCCCGATTTTCCCTTCCCCCGCGTTATACGCGGCAATGGCAAGGCCCCAGTCTTTAAAATCGCCATAGAGTTTTGTTAAATAATCTGCGGCTGCTTCTGTAGCCTCGTAGGGGTCAAGGCGTTCATCTACCCAGCTATCCTGTGTAAGACCATAATGACGGCCTGTTGGGGCCATAAATTGCCATAAACCCACGGCTTTAGAGCGGGAAACAGCAGAATGGTTATAGCCACTTTCTACAAAAGCCAGATACGCCAGGTCTTCTGGAAGGCCACGTTCTTTAAATACTTGTTTGGTATAGGGTAAAAGGTTTTGGGCACGCATCATAAAGCGTTCAATAACCTTTCTATTAGTATGCAAGTAGTGCTTGTAATACTTTTGCACTTCTTTCATCTGCACAGGCGTTATATCTTTATCTATTTCGCCTTCTTCCAGCAATGCTTCCATTTCTACACGGGTAAGCGGGGTGTTATCATCTGCAAGCACAGCCATGTAAGCTTCCCAGTCAATATTGCTGGCTCTTTGCGCTTCCACTGGCGGGGTTTCAATCTTATTGGCGCACCCGCTGAGTGCTAAAACACATACAATAAGCAAAACAAAACGTGCTTTTGAGGATATGAGTGTTTTTTCCATACTGACTCCGTGAATGGGCGGCTAACAGACAAGACAGACGCAGAAGATTACCCCACGCAGCACTGTTTGACGGGCTGCTGAGTATGCGATATAGAGGACTTAACGGAAGCATACAGCTCCCTGTTACCAGACATATCGGACTATACGCCTAATCCAATAGATAGCGCAAGGGTCTTTTTTGTCTATATAATTTCTAGAAAGTAGGGTGTTTTCAGAAGTGCGTGAACATAATGATGAAAGCAAAAAACGTGGGCCGCGTGAGCAGGATGAGAATTTTCTTACAGGCATTAAACCTGTCTTAGAGATGCTGCGTGAAAAGCCAGAGCGTGTAGATATGGTCTACTTGCGTAAAGGCCGTGCCCAAAGAGAAACAGACGCTATTTTGGATTTATGCAGCACGTACGGTGTGCGCTTTCAAATTGTCAATGAAGATACCATGCAGCGCATTTGCCCGGATATCCAAAAAATGGGCATGCAAAATCAGGGTGTTATTGCAAAAATTCAAATGGCTTCCCGCATGGGTTTAAAAGACCTTATAGCACAAGCCAAAGAGGCCCCCTTACCCTTGCTTTTGGCCTTGGACCAAGTGCAAGACCCCGGCAATATTGGCACTCTTGCGCGTACTTTATACGCCCTTGGCGGTGCTGGCCTTGTTTTACCGCGCCATAACAGCGCCTTTTTAGGGGCAGGCGCCATGCGCTCTTCTGCTGGCGCCCTTGCCGAGTTGCCCGTTGCCCAGGTTGTTAACCTTGCGCGCGCCATTGAAGAAATTAAAAACGCGGGTTTTGCCATATACGCCGCGGAAAAAGGAGAAAAAACCAATGCGATATTCACAACACAATTACAACTGCCAGCCCTTGTGGTTCTTGGCAGTGAGGAAAGCGGTATACGCCCGGGTGTCCTTGAAATGTGCGACACCACTGTCCATATTCCCTTCCTGCGAGACTTTGATTCCTTAAATGTTGCGCAGGCCGGGGCTTTGGTCATAGGGGCGTTCTTACAACAGACGCTCTATCCCAAGGATTGAATTTGACTTATTGCTCCTTCCAAAATGTTTCCTATACGCTCCCCAATGGGAGAACCCTTTTTGAAAATATCACCTTTACCCTGAACAAAGGCAAGTTTTTTGCCCTTACAGGTAAAAATGGCATGGGGAAGAGCACTCTTTTCCGCCTGCTGGCAAAAGAACTTGCCCCCACCAGTGGGCAAATTGTCCGTAATGGCAGTGTGTACCTGCAAGAGCAGGAAACGCAGTACTACCAAACAGTTGCCCACAGCCTTGACCTTGCAGAGCCCATTGCCCTGCTTGCAAAAATGGAAGCAGGCAATGCCACGGCCGCTGATATAGAGGCCTTGCACGGCAACTGGGATGTAGAAGAAAAAGGCCGTTCCATATTGGCCGCCTTTGCCTTGGACTATTTACCCTTTAATGCCCCATACTCCCCTTTAAGCGGCGGCGAAAAAGCCCGCCTTTCTCTTGCCCGCGCCTTTTTATCCCAAGCGGATATTTTGCTGCTGGACGAGCCCACCAATAATGTGGATGCTGCCACCAAAAAAATTGTGCTGGAGCAATGTAAAAACTATCCCCATGTGCTTTTCCTTATCACCCATGACCGTGATATTTTAGAGCATGTGGAAGGTATTTACGAGCTTTCTCACCTTGGCATACAGTTTTTCCCCGGCAATATAGATGATTATTTTGCCGCCAAAGACCATGCCGCTGCCCTTTTGCATAAAAAAGAAGACGAGCTGGAAAAAGATATAGAAGCAACACGCAGCCTTGTGCAGCTTACACAAACCCAGTTTGCCGCAAAGGCGAAAATGGGTATAAAAAAGAAAGAGCAACGCCGCCTTTTACCGGGTGCAGCGGGTGCTTATAAAAACGCGGCAGAAGCGCACCAGTCTGTCACAGCCCGTGTTATACGCCGCAAAAAAGAAGAAATTGAAGAAAAACAGCAGGAACTTACCCGCCTGCAAGAAAGGGAAAGTTTTATTTCCCTTCCTAAACCTGTATCCATCTTCCCCGCAGGTAAACGCCTGTTTGAAATGGAAGATGTCTCTTTTGCCTTTACCCCCTCGCGGCCTTTGCTCAGCCATGTGTCTATGCGTATGTCTGGGTCAGAACGTGTTGCCCTTACAGGCAAAAGCGGCTGTGGCAAATCTACCATTATCCGTCTGCTGCGTGGGCAACTTCAACCCCAGCAAGGGTTTATTCGCACCTTTGTGCCTCTGCCCCTCTTAGACCAAAACCTTAGCATTATACCCGCGCAAGGTACTGTATGGGAAACCTTTAGGGCCTTGCACCCTACTGTTCCCATACAGGAAGCCCGTTACGCGCTTGGGCGTTTCCGTTTCCGCAATGATACCATAGACAAAAATGTGGGCATTCTGAGTGGCGGCGAACGTGTAAAGCTGGCTCTTGCGTGTCTTTTGGGTCAGGAATTGCCCCCCATACTTCTTCTTGACGAGCCAACCAATAACCTGGACTTTGAAAGCATAGAAATTTTGGAAGATGCGTTGCGCAGCTATACGGGCGCACTTTTTGTCATCTCCCACGACTCCCGCTTTTTAGACGCTTTGGATATTGAAAAGCGATGCAGACTGGAGGACGGGAATATTACTTGGGGGGAGGCATTTTAAAAAAGCGGACTACATTCCCTCTTTACTGACATGTGCTATGCTGCCATTAAATACTATTCCCGAAATGTTCTAGCTTGCGAGAACATTTCGGGAATGGCAAAACATGGCTAACACCAGCCAAGGGGGTTCGGGGGGGATTATCCCCCCCGGCGGGGGTCTGGGGGCAGCGCCCCCAGTATCCGCTAACTTTTCCCCTCTTACCTCACATAATTAGGTATATTCAAAAATAAATTGGTAGTAAAAGCCCCCATTTTTTCCATAATCCAGGGAAAAGAGATAAGCAGTACAGTAAAAATAGAAACAACCTTGGGGATAAAGGTAAGGGTCATTTCCTGGATTTGGGTGGCGGCCTGGATAACGCTTATCACCACGCCCACCACAAGGCCAACAGCCAGCATGGGCATAGATATGGTGAGGGTAAGCTCAATTGCTTCGCGGGTAAAGCCGATAATAAATTCTGGGGTCATAGCAGGCTCGCTTTATAAAGAAAGGTTATGGGCAGGTTAAGGGTGTGGGCTAAGTCGTCAGATAAGAAAGCTATTGACTAAAGATCCGACAAGAAGGTTCCAGCCGTCCACCATGACAAAAAGCAGCAATTTGAATGGCATGGACACCATCATAGGTGGCAGCATCATCATACCCATAGCAAGCAGGATACTGGACACCACCATATCGACAATAAGGAATGGGATATAGATAAGAAAGCCAATGCTGAAGCCGGTTTTAAGTTCGCTTATTACATAGGCGGCGGCAAGCATGATGGTGGGCACTTCTTCTTTTGTGCGGGGCTGGTCCATTTGCGCAATGGAATAAAAAAGGCTTATGTCTTTTTCGCGTGTGTGCTTGAACATGAAGGAGCGAATGGGCACCTGGGCGCGGGTAAGGGCTTCATCAAAGCCAATTTGTTCGGTCAGATAGGGCTGTAGGGCCTGCTGGTTTATTTCATTGCCCACGGGGTACATGATAACAAGGGTCATGAAAATGGCAAGGCTGGCCAGAACCTGGGTAGGTGGCAGTTGCTGTATGCCCATAGCCTGACGAATAAAGTGGAACACAATAATAATGCGCGTAAAGCTGGTAACCGTAAGCATAATGGCCGGTGCCAGCGAAAGAACAGTGAGCAGAAAAAGAATTTCCAGCAGGAGGGAAACCTGCTGGGGCGATGTTTTGCCATCTGCCAGCGTAAGCTGGAGCATGGGGGTGGGCTCGTCTACTGCTGCAAAGGCCAGATCAGGAAGAAATATTGCTCCCAGAAGAATGGTCAGAAGAAGCATGGGAAGCAGCGTTGTCAGAAGCTTGACGCTTATTGCCAAGAAACCGACGCTGGGCTTGTGCCATGGCGTCTTGAAAAGTGGGGGGGTAAGGCTGTGGTTGCGCATTTTCTGCTCCCAAAGGCTTTGTTTCCAAGGCCTCTTCTTCTAGAAGGAGATTTATTTGCTGGTCTGTCACTCCCAGCACTAATCTCTTATTCAAGAATCGTACCACATAGACCCCTTTATTGGGGGAAATAGCTATCTGACCTTCAATAAAAAAATTGTTTTTAGAAAAAGTGGAAGAAGAAAAGGAGCTTGGCTTAACGCGCTTCACAAATTTTAATGCAAACCAAAGCCCAAGAAGCATGAGCAGTAAAATGCCAATAGCTTGAAAATAGGTTCCCCACGAAAAGCTGGCAGGTGGCAGGGCGCTTTCTGTTTCTTTTAGGGCAGTGCTGCTTTCTTCTAAACTTGGCTGGGGGAAAAAGGTGGGGCCGCCACTACTGGCTTCCGTTTTTTGGGGTGCAGCAGCAGGTGCAGTTTCTGGCTGGGCAGGTGCTTGGGCTGTTTCAGGGCTAATCCCCGTATTGGATTGCTCTGTTTGCACGGGTGGTGTTTGTGCAGAAGGCTGGAGCGGAAAAAGCACATTTTGCGCAGTGGGAGGGGCGCTTTCCTGTTCAGCATAGGCCAATGGAGCGAAAATGCACAGAGTAAAAACTGCGCAGTAAAGTACCAATGGGTTACGGACAAACCGTAAAAAGCGTGTATTTTTGCTCAAGCTTGCACTCCAAACAAGTTAAGGGCAATGGGGCTGCTGGGGAAAGGGCAGAAAGGTGGGCTTAGCCAAGCTGTTTAACGCGCTCCATAGGGCTGATAATATCAGTAAGGCGCACACCAAACTTTTCGTTAATAACAACGGCTTCACCACGGGCCACAAGTTTGCCATTCACATACACTTCCAAAGGTTCGCCTGCAAGTTTGTTTAGCTCTACAACAGAACCCTGCCCAAGCTGCAAAAGTTCATTAATAAGCAGGCGCGTACGGCCAAGTTCTGCAGAAACATCTAAAGGAATATCCAGAATAAAGTCTAACTCGCGGCGGGCACCATCCGGCCGGGGCGCTTTAGAAGCTTCAGTCATATCCTTAAAATGCGCATCAATAGACTGGGGGGTGCTGTAAAAGGACTTTTCCTTGCTTACAGCCTTTTGCTCATCTTCAGCAAGGGCAGCCGCCCATTCTGAGGCAAGGGCATCATCGTCTTTGTTACCATCATCCGCAAGGGCGGCGGCCCATTCGGCAGCAAGGCGCTCATCGTCAGACATTGTGTCTGTGCCTGCTTTTTCCGCCTCTTCTGCCTCCAGAGAAGCAGCCCATTCTGCGGCAAGGTCGTCTTGGTTATTCTGCGTCATAAAGCCCCCATTGTATGCGTATTAATTTTGTCGCTTGTATCAGGTTTGTTTCTGGTGCGCTGTATCTGGCAATTATTGTACAACAAATTCTGTAAAGTATACCCGTACCACACGCGGGGTACCTAATATTTGGTTAATGCGGGAAGCCACTTCGTTTTTCAGTTGGGCCTTGCCTTCTGGCGTGCTTAAATCCGCGTATGTTTTGCTGGAAAGCAGGATGATGATGGCATCGCGGATTTTCACCATCTGGTTTTGTATTTCCTGAGCCGCATCTGGTGAGCTTACTTCAATTTCCATGCCAGCTTTAAGGTAACGGGTTGTGGCTGCATCAGAAAGGTTAACGGTAAAGGTGGGTAATGGTACAATTTGCGTGTTAGAACGCGGTATATCTGTCACGGGCTGCTGGTTTTGCGTGGTTGAGGTCTGCGTTGTTGTTTCTGTAGCAGCAGGGACAGGGGCAGAGGGTTCCCGCATCTTAAACCAGAATAAGGCACCGCCGCCGATTAACGATAGCAAAAGCAGTGCCACAATGATAATGATAATTTTTTTTTTGGACTTACGGGGCTTTTCTTCAGTTGTTGCCACTTCTTTAGCCATACGATACTCCAATAGTGTATAGGCACTGGCCTTTTTCTTTCCTCATAGACTTTTCGTCTTTTTTAAAAGAAAACTTAGGCCAATGGCTTTTTCTTTATGTATAAAGGGTTTTGCTGGCTTAGGCAAGGATAAAAACATGGGCCTGCCTGCAAAATCTGCAAGCAAAAAAGCGCATACAGGGCAGGCTAATGGCTGTTTCTTTCCCCAAAAATTTGGGTTCCCACTCGCACTAAGGTGGCGCCTTCTGCAATAGCAAGAGGAAAGTCTGCGCTCATGCCCATAGAAAGCACCGGAAAATTTTGGCCTGTTTCTTTTTCCAAAACATCACGCAGCTCGCGTGTTTGGGCAAAAAACACGCGGTTTTTATGGGCCTCTACGCCAAAATACGGGGGCAGGCACATAAGCCCAAGCAAGCACAAATGGGGTTTTGTGGCAATATACTGGGCTAAAGGGAGAAGGTCTTGGACAAGAACGCCATTTTTTTGGCTCTCTTCCCCCACATTCACCTGGATAAGCACATTTTGTATGCAGCCAAGCTTTGCGGCGTGTTTTTCCAGGGCATCAGCCAAACTTGTGTCAGAGAGGGTATGGATAAGGGCGCTTTTGCCCACAACAAACTTTACTTTATTTTTTTGCAGGGGGCCAGTTGTGTGCCAGCGTATGGTTTGCGCAAGGGCAGGGTCTTTAGTGGCCAGCTCTTCCTGTTTTGCAGCAGCTTCCTGCACATAGTTTTCGCCAAAGTCTGTCTGACCGGCTTTAGCAAGTCTATATATACTGGCAAGGGGCTGAAATTTAGACACAGCCAAAAGCTGCACACTGCCAGCGGGCCTTTGAGCTTTTTGCTCAGCAGTGTGAATTTCTTCCAGAACTTTTTGCCAGTTTTCCAGAAGCTGCGATGTATTGTCAGAATTTTCTAACATAGCGGTATATCTATATTTGTTAAAACTAAAAAACTGGCTTTTTGCAGAAAGCGAGTTTTTGTGGTAGTACAAAGAACCCAAAAAAGCGCCGACAAATTAAAAAGTTTTTTTGGGAAAAAGGAAGGGGGTTTGGGGGAGGGAAAAAAGGTTTTTTCCCTCCCCCAACTCCATCTTAATCCAGCCCTAGGCCAAGGTCATGCAACAGGTAAGGGTCTTCCTGCCAGTTTTCTTTTACTTTTACCCAAAGTTCAAGGTGTACTTTATTGCCAATAAGTTCTTGAATATCTTTGCGGGCAAAAGTGCCAATTTCTTTAATGGTTGCGCCGTTTTTACCAATAACCATAGATTTATGGGATTGACGGCTTACATAAATAACTGCGTGTATAACAGTTTGTTTACGTTCCGCATCTTCCTGCCAGGCCTCAATGTCCACGGTTGTGCCGTAGGGCACTTCCTGGCGCAAATGTTCAAACACTTTTTCGCGTACAATTTCTGCAGAAAGAAAGCGCACGGGCACGGTGGAAACCTGGTCTTCAGGGAATTGGGAAGGGGCTTCTGGCAGGGCACTGACCATAAGCTCGCGCAAGGCAGGCAGGCCATCTTTCTGGAGGGCAGAAAGGGGGTAAAGCTCTGCACGGGGGAAAATGGCCTGTACTTGCTCCAAGAATGGCAGAAGCTTGGATTTATCGTGGAATAAGTCCACCTTATTTAGGGTAATAATAAGGGGGCGGCTGTCCTGAATAAGGGCGTCGCGTATGGGGGTAATATCGCGCTCAAAAAACTCTGGCTTGCGGATATAAAGGTCTGCATCCAGCACAAGCACAACAATGTCTGCGGCGGCAAGGCTTTGCCAGGCAGCCTGGAGCATCATTTTCCCAAGCTGGCCTTTATTGAAGGATTTATTGGTGTGCAGGCCGGGGGTATCCATAAAAATAAGCTGGCTTTGTGGGTCTGTAAGAATGCCCACAACGCGGGTGCGGGTTGTTTGGGGCTTGGAGGTGACAATGCTTATTTTTTGGCCAAGCAAAGCGTTAAGCAAGGTAGATTTACCCGCATTTGGCGGGCCAACAAGGGCCACCCAGCCACAGCGATGCGGCCCGTTAGGGCCATTAGGGGTAAGAAATTTGGGCGATCTCATAGAGGTTCCTTCTTGTGGCGGATGGTGTTCATAATATTTTCACAGAGAATATCCATTTCAGGGCTATGGTCAAGACCTGTAAGGTGGGCAAATCCGTGGCTTATAAGGCGCAGGGCATGTTCTTCGTGTGTTTGGCTGTACAACAGGCATTCCCGGCGCAACGTGTCTACGCTGAGCACAAGGCTATGGGTATCTGCAGGGTCTTCAGCGGGGAAGCTGAGAATATTGGTTGGGCCACTACAGGCCAAAAAGTCTTGGTTTAATGCGGCAATGGCTGCATCGCTTACAAGTTGAAGCTCAACTTCGCCCTCAAGGCCGGTAATGTGGCACATGGTGTTAAGCCAGTTTTCCAGCAGGGGGCGTGGCAATAAGGAGGCAGGGTAAGAAAATGCCTTCATGCGGTATGGTGCTCTGTGGAAAGTGGAGGGGGAAATACCTGGGTTTTGTGGTCTTTTTGGTCGCGGGTACGCTCTGGATACACTATGCGCTGGTGGAAAAGACCTGTGAGTATACGGGCAAAGCTGTCTGAAAGTTTATGTAGATCTTTAAAGGTAAGGTCTGATTCGTCAAGCTGGCCTTCAGCAAAAATATCTTTAATAATGGTGTCCACATGGGTACGGATGCGGGCTGGGGTGGGGTCTGAAAGAGTGCGGCAGGAAGCCTCTACTGAGTCTGCAACCATAACAATGGCAGATTCCTTACTTTGCGGGCGTGGGCCAGGGTAGGAATAATCCTGCACTTGCGGGTTTTCCCCAAGGTTTACGGCTTTTTGGTAAAAAAAGGCAATAAGGCGTGTGCCGTGGTGCTCGCCAATAATATTTTGTATTTCAGTACCAAGCTCATATTCCTGCGCAAACTCTATGCCTTTTTTGACGTGAGATTGCAGGATAAGGGCGCTCATGGCCGGGGAAAGTTTGTCATGTTTATTGGGGCCGCCAAACTGGTTTTCTATAAAATAATCGGGGTAAGAAAGCTTGCCAATATCGTGGTAAAGGGCGCCTACTTTGCACAAAAGGCTGTTGGCACCCACGGCTTTTGCACCAGCTTCTACAAGGTTAGAGACAATAAGGGAGTGGTGATAGGTGCCGGGTATGCTCATCATCATTTCTTGCAGGAGGGGCTGCTCTAAATTCATAAGCTCCATAAGGCGGAAGCGGGTGGTATAGCCAAGCGCTAATTCCAGTATTGGGCTTAGGGCAAAGAGCAAAAGAATAGAAAAGGTGGTGTTTATGGCAAGCGAAAGAATAAAGGCTGGTAAAAACTTCATGGGCATACCGTCAAAAGCGGCAACCCCAAGGCCTGTAACAAGCATCCATAAGAACAGGGGCAGGGCGCTCCAGACGACATCTTGCCTGCTGTGCGCGCGTATAACAAGCCAGGTATTGGCCATGGCGGAAAGAAAGAAAAAGGCAAACATGGCAAGGCCACCTTCTAAAAAATAGGTGGCAAAAAAGGAGAGCAAAAGACCAAGCACACAGTAACGTCTGGCAGAGAAAATAAGGGCAGCAAGGCCTGCTGCACCTGCAACAGGAAAAGCAAAGGGCAGGGCAGTAATGGCAGTTACACTGTCTACAGAATAAAGCAGGCGGTTAAACACCAGCGCGCCCACACCAAACACAAAAATAAGCAGGGCAATAAAATATTGGTCTTTGGCTGCAAGGACACGCCCACGGTTTGTGCTTGGGGTCATAAAAAGCCCAAGGGCAATAAAAATGGCCAGACAAAATGTGCCAATCCAGCGGGGTAAGTCTATAAGGCCTGGGGAATTTGCCAAAAGGCTTTGGCTTTTTAATTGCTGCTCGTATGTGACAGTATCACCTGTGCGAACCAGCACTTCCCCTTTTTTTACGCGGTAGAACACAGGTTCAATAGCACGCAGAATGTTTTCGTTTCGCTTTAATGTGGCTTCTTGGTTGTGCAGCAGGGTAGGCAGAAAAAACAGGGGCAGAATTTCTAAAAGAGCCACACGCTCCTGTACCTTAAGGCTTTGTTCACTTTGCAGAAATTGCCCAAAAATGGCACTGAGAGAACGTATATCGTACAGGTTTTGGCTGCCCATGCGTATAGTTTCTACGCCGGTGTCTACGTCGCGTTTAATAAGTGCGCTTTGGGAAGGGGAAATTTGGCGCATATCTGCCAGTACACCTTCCGCAAACGCTTTTTCTAGCCAAGGCAGGGCAGTGTTTAAAGCAAAGGCTTGCAAGGCAGGGTCTTTAAGGGCACGCACAGAAGCTGGGGTTGGGTTTACCCCGTATGTACGCTCAATATACGCGCGTATAGTGTCTACGCCTTCTTCGCCCTGGCTGTTAATTTTTACAAAAAAATCCAGTGTGTCTTGCCTGAAACGCGCAAGGCTTTCTTTATCCAGGTCAAAAATAGGGGGCTGGGATTGTATGGCCTGGTTGCGGCGTGCTTCTGTAGCGTTTATATCTTCTACAAGAAGGTCTCGGTCTGCCACAATTTCATGCTGGGCAACTTCCCCTTCCAGATAAATGCCTGTGGCATTTTCTTTAGAAACTGCACCAAAAAAACTTAACGAAAAAAGAACAATCACCAGCACCGCAAGGCTGGCACCGTGGTCATGGTACAAAATGGCGCTTTTAATGGTATTAAGAAGCTCTATTGTACTGAGAGATTTGGCTTTTTGTTGCGACAAGCGACGTGCGCTTTCAGCGTTCATGCAAAAACCTTGGCTTAGAGGAAACAACACGGCCTTACGCCAATAATCAGGGGAGGCCGTGTTAGCAGTATCGCTTTTTCTTGTTCATTGGTCAAGATAAACCCATAGCGAAATTTAAGCAGCTTTATGGGGTACTTGTTTTTTCATAGGCTTCTACAATACGGCCTACAAGCGGGTGACGCACTACATCGCCCCTGTCAAATGTATGGAACGCAATACCTTCCACATTTTGTAGCACACGCAGCGCATGGACAAGGCCAGAGCGCGTTTCCCCGGGTTTTTCTGAAGGTTCAAGGCGGCTGTGATGTATGGGGGGCAAGTCTATTTGCGTTATGTCGCCTGTTATGACAGCGCGGGAACCATAGCCTAAGCGGGTGAGGAACATTTTCATTTGTTCCCGTGTGGTGTTTTGGGCTTCATCTAATATAATAAAGGCATTTTCAAGTGTGCGGCCACGCATAAAGGCTAAGGGCGCCACTTCAATAAGCCCGTTTTCCTGGCGGGACTGCAACTGCTCTGGCCCAAGCATATCGTGCAGGGCATCAAACAAGGGGCGTAAATAGGGGTCTACTTTTTCTGTAAGGTCGCCAGGTAAAAAGCCCAGCTTTTCGCCAGCTTCTACAGCAGGGCGCGTAAGAATAAGGCGCTTTACTTTTTTTTGCGCCATCATGGCAAGGGCCATAGCCACTGCCAGGTAGGTTTTGCCTGTGCCTGCCGGGCCAGTGGAAAACACCATTTCATTTTGCAGCATGGCCTCTATAAGGCGGCGCTGGGCAAAATTACGCGCACGCACTGTTTTGCGCGGGGTAACAATACTTGTGCCTTCCTTAAACAAGCTGGAAAGATCAACGTCCGGGTCTTTTGCAAAGGTAAAGCCTTGGGTAAAGTCCGCTTCCTGCGGGGTGCCCCCGGCCTTAATAAGGCTGTACAATTCACCAAAAAGGCGCAATACGGGCGCGCGCACATCTGCGGGGCCTTCTATAATAAGCTCTGTGCCCTTAGTGGAAAGCTTTGCCCCACTTGCACGTTCTACACGGGCAAGGTTTTCGTTTAAAGGCCCAAAAAGCCGCATAGCGCTTTCCTGGTCATCAAAAAAAAGGGTATCGTACAGGTCTTTTTGCAAAGAAAATTCCTCTATAACGTGGGGTCATCACGTGTGTATCCTAAAGCATTTTTATTGTCAAAGTTCATAGGGCGCTGCATGCTTGCAGTATTGGCTTTTTCCCGCTATATCCAGGGGTAGCAGGAAAATAAAGGATACCCTATGCGCTTTTTAGTGCTTCAGCTTGCCCGCTTTGGGGATATTATACAGTCTAAGCGGCTTATAAAAACCTTGGAAAAAAGAGGGGAAACACATATTTGTGTAGATGCCTCCCTTGCCTCCCTTGCGCGCCTTGTATACCCAAACTGCATTGTCTATGCCTTGCCAGCGCATGGTGCCAGTGAGGCAAGCCTTTGGGCAGAAGGCCTTAACATACTGCACGCTATGCAGGCACAAAATTTTGACGCTGTGTATAATTTGAACCATTCCTCCTTAAACCGCGCCATTACCTGCCTTTTTGAGCCGGAAAAGGTGCATGGCTATTACACAGCCAATGGGCAGGCCTTGCGTGACCCGTGGGTAGGCCTTGCGTTTCGCTGGATGAAAGAGCGGCGCACAAGCCCCCTTAATCTTGTGGATTTTTGGGCGCATTTTACCTTAGACCCCATTGCCCCAGAAGAGGTTAATCCTGCTGCGACCCCAAAGGGGCAGGCTCTTGGCATTGTACTTTCCGGGCAAAATGCCAGGCGCTCCTTTGAACCTGCCATACTTGCGCCTGTTATACGCGCTCTGTATGCCCGCGTAAGCGCCCCAAAACTTGTGCTGCTTGGCAGTAACGCAGAAAAGAAACTTGCAAAAAATCTTATGGATGCCTTGCCCCAAGCCCTGTATGCACAAACAGAAAACCTTGTGGGCAAAACAGATTTTGCTGGCCTTGCAGAATCCCTGCAAGGCTTACGCCTTCTCCTCAGCCCAGATACAGGAACAGCCCATTTAGCCGCCCACCTTGGTGTGCCGGTGCTGGGGCTTTTTTGTTCTTCTGCCTCTGCATTTGAAACTGGCCCTTATGGCCTTGGCCATTATGCCCTGCAAGCAAACCGCACCTGTGCGCCCTGCATAGAAAACCGGCCTTGTGTGTATGCCTTGCCAGATGCAGAAGTACCCTGCAAAAAGCCTTTTACAAATGGCCACTTTCTTTCCCAGCTTCAAAAAGCCACTATTGCCTCACATGCTACACCCCATACTGAACAGGACGGCCTTATTTTCCTCACCACAGCCTTTGACAATATGGGGTTGGTATGGGAAGAAAAGGCGCAGGCTGCCTCACCAACGCAAATATCTACAGAGAATACAGAGCGTGCAGAGCGCCGCGCCCTTTTGGCCGCCTTTCTTGGTAAAAGCTCATCCCTCCTGGAAAACCCGGCTTTACAAACCCAGCTTTTTAAGCAGGCCAGCCTGCTTTTTGAAGAAAAAGACTTTATGTTCCCGCCCTATTACCAAAAACGAGGCTGGATGTGAAAATACTTGTTGTCTTACCCCTGTATGGCGGCTCCTTGCCTATTGGGCAGTATTGCGCCAAAGCACTTGAGGAAATGGGGCATATTGTAGAAATATTCCAGGCATCTGCTTTTTACAGCGCCCATACTGCCTTGCGCGATTTGCGCATAAGCCCGGAACGCTTGTCTGAAGTAGAAAATGCCTTTCTTAACACCCTTTCCCAAGCTATATTTGCCAAAGCGGAATTTTTTAAGCCAGACCTTGTATTTGCCATGGCGCAAGCCCCACTGAATGCCCAAACTTTGCGCCGCCTGCAAAAAGCGGGCATTGCCACTGCCATGTGGTTTGTGGAAGATTACCGCCTTTTCCCCTATTGGCGCGGTTTTGCCCCATTATACGACTTCTTTTTTGTTATCCAGAAAGAACCCCTGCTTGAACTTTTAGCCGCAGCGGGTGTTTCCCATGCCGCGTATATGCCGCTTGCAGCCCTGCCTTCTTTCCACAAAAAAGCTACCCTGACGGAAGAAGAAAAAAACACGTTTGGCGCTCCGGCGAGTTTTATGGGAGCGGGTTATCCCAACAGGCGCGCGGCTTTTAAGCAAATTAAGGCCCCTGGTTTGAAACTTTGGGGCACGGAGTGGCCAGACCATACAGAAGACCCCGCCCTTGCCCGCCTTGTGCAGCAAAATGGTGCCCGCGTTTCTGCTGAGGATTCCGTTAAAATATACAGCGCCACTGCCACCAATATTAACCTGCATTCCAGCGTTGAACCCCACATACTTATCAGCCAGGGGGACTTTGTTAACCCCCGCACCTTTGAACTTGCCTGCATGGGCGTTTTCCAGCTTGTAGACAAACGCACCCTTATGCCAGAACTTTTCCGCATACCAGAACCCGGCACCCCCCTTAATGAGGCTCTGCTCCATGCTGATGCGTACGAGCTTATCCCCTTTGAAAGCCTGCCGGAATTGCAATTTCTTTTAGATTTTTTTCCCCGTCACCCAGAAATTGCCCAAGGTCTTGCCACCCGCGCGCAAGCCCGAGTGTATGCAGAACACACCTACCAGCACCGCATGGCCTTTATGCTTAACCACATTGCCGCCCACCGCGAAAACTGGCCCCCTTCTGCCCAGCTTTCTGCCAATAATTCCAATTCCCTTCAAAATCTTCCCCTCCCTGAAGAAACCAAGCGTCATATCACCACACTCTTAAATGACAACAATTTGCCCCCAGATGCCGATTTTAAGGACGTGGTTGCCAAAATACGGCAGGCAAGTGGTGTTTTATCCCCCACAGAAACCCTTATCCTTTTTATAGACGAATGGCGCACCCAGTACGGGAAAAAGGCATGAGCCAGCCCCCTTTTTCTCTCCATTCCTTGCCTAAACCCCACGCCCAGCTTTGCCTGCGTGTTGCCCGTTTTATGCAAGACCTTGCCTTGCCCCTTAACGGCCAGCATTTTCTCCTTGCTTTTTCCGGCGGCGCAGACTCTACAGCTTTAGCCTGCATTTTGCTTGCCCTTGCCCCCCTTAAAGGCTTTTCTTTCTCCGCCGCCCACCTAGACCATACCTTGCGTCCAGAAAGCCCAATGGATGCCGCCTTTACCCAAAATTTTTGTTTAAAACACAATATCCCATTTTATTCCAAACAATTACCTATAGCAGAAATAGCCGCCAAAGCCCAAAAAGGTATAGAAGAAACAGCCCGCTCAGAGCGTTACCGCTTTTTAGAAGAAACCCGCCAGCTCTGCAAAGCTGACTGTATCCTTCTTGCCCACCACGTAAATGACCTTGCAGAAGATATGCTTATGCGCCTTGCCCGTGGTGCCTCCTGGCCTGCCCTTGGCGGCATGGCAGCCCATGACCCCGTGCGCCACCTTGCCCGCCCCCTGCTTATGGAAAACCGAGAATCTCTGCTTGGTCTCCTGCATCACCTGAACCAGGACTGGCAGGAAGACAAAAGCAATGCCGATACTACCTACACCCGCAACCGCATACGCCACACCATGCTCCCCCTTTTCCTTCAGGAAAACCCCGCCTTCTTCAAGACTGTGCGCCAACTTTGGAAAAATGCCCGCCTGGACGAAGCCGCCTTTAACGCCCGTACCCAAAGCCTGCCCCAACACGCTGGCAATGGCATATTTCTGGATGCCACCGCCTTACGCGCCCTTTCCCCCGCAGACAGGCTGCGCCTTTACGCAAAGCTTATACACACCCTTTGCGGCCACCCCCTTTCCGAAACCCTCTTTAAGCTTGATGCCGCCTTTGAAAAGAAAAAAACCGGCTCTGTCTTCCAATTCCAATCTGGCGTGGAAGTAGTTGTGCAACGGCATGGTTTGCTGTTTGTGGGAAGAAATGAACGGATGCTGGGGGCGCTGCCCCCCGCCCCCCGCCGGGGGGGATAATCCCCCCCGAACCCCCTTGGCTGGTGCTGGCTTGTGTCAGTGTGCAGGCATGGGAGGGGGGGAAGTATGCAGGCTGGCTGGAAAATACCGCGCCCGCGCTTGTTCGTTGTCTGGCAATCTGGAATGCACGAAGAATACTCTTCTGACAACAAACAAGCGCGGGCGCATTTTGCCATTCCCGAAATGTTCTCGCAGGCTCGAACATTTCGGGAATAGTGTTTTTTTGGGTAGATAGTTAAAACATTTTTGTGCTAACAAAAGTGTAGATTAAGGGAAAGCCGTATATAAATCTTCTCAAAGCCGGTTATTACGCGGAAGTGCCGCGGGTTTTTGAGGCAGCATGTTGAATAATGGAGGAGTGTGTTTTTATTGTCAGCGGTGGTTCAACGCAGAGAGCCTCAAAAATTCGCGGCACTTTCGCGCAATAAGGGGGTTTGGGGGGGATTATCCCCCCCAACAACTCTTAACTGGCCTTCAGTTCAGACATAAAGGTACGCAATGTTTTAAGCAAGGTTTGTGCCACTTCTTTGTTTTGTTCCAGCACGTTGTGGAGTTGGAAGGGGTCAGTCTTGC
>CAZPTC010000014.1:0-19220 GCA_964589455.1 uncultured Desulfovibrionaceae bacterium
GCTTGTTATATTTACTTCGAAATAAACTTCTTCCTTCTCTGTCAATTATATCTGACACAATGTATTTTGTATCAGACTAAGACACGGGATGTCTTAAACTTCCCCATGTTTGTTGTTTTGAAAATGCTGCTCACTATTGCATCAGCGACCACACGGTACTATAACCGCACTACTATAAGGTCCTGACCAGCGTTTTCGCCATATTTCTGGCGTTCTTGGAGAAGAGGCAACACCCGATCCCATTCCGAACTCGGCAGTTAAGCTCTTCATCGCCCATGATACTGCATTTTTTAGTGTGGGAAAGTAGGACAACGCCAGATTTATTTACAAACCCCGGTTGAGAGGTTTACCTTTCCCGGGGTTTGTTGTTTTAACGTACTTTTTTGTTTTTTTATGATATTTTGTTATAAATTGCACAAAAGTACTGTTTTATACTTACAAGCTTTCAAGTTATTTCTTTTAACTTTCAATGCGTGCCTGTTACTATTTCTGTTTACAAAGCAAATGTTTTGTTGTAATTAATCTGCCTAAGTAAGCCCAATGCTGTTTACCAATTTGAGAGAGACGCGCACGAGGAAAATATGGAGTTAATTGTTGACCCTAACGTAATCTAATTTAATTTTACCCATTAGATAGAATAAGTGTTTAAAGTATGTTGTGCAAAATGGGACAATTAATGTGCCGTTAGTTATACTTAGCAAAGAAAAATCCATAGATAGCTGTACGTTTACTATTGACTGCATGTTAGTAGAATTAAAAAGGCTGTTTGTAGAAGAAGTTATGCCTTCATCACCAGCTTTACATACCACTAACTTCTAACACTTGGAGCTTCCATGAACGAATCAGTGAACCCATCAGTGGACTGCATGAGCGAAGAAGAGCGCAGCCGTTGGCCTGTAAAAAAGTCCACGGCATTTTACGCTTTTTTTGTTATTTTCATGTTGGCGTTGTTGGACATGGCTGACCGGCAAATTTTAGCAGCCTTGTTTCCGTATCTTAAAGAAGAGTTTGCCTTTTCCGACAGCCAGTTGGGTTTTCTCGCCTCGCTGGTGAATATTGGGTTAATTGTCCTTGCCGTACCAACTGCATATATTGTGGACAAGTGGAGCCGTAAAAAAATGCTGGCTGTTATGACGCTTATTTGGTCGGCTGCAACCGCCGCCTGTGCGTTTGTATCTGGCTTTGCCCACCTTGCATTTTGCCGCTTTTTTGTTGGTGCCGGTGAAGCGGGTTACGCGCCTGCTGGCCAAGCCATTTTAGCTTGCTCTTTCCCCAAAAAATACCAAACAGCGGCCATTGCGGTTACCACGTATGGTATGACTATTGGCGCACTTATTGGTCTTTTAGGCGCGGCGTATATTGCGCAACACTGGGGTTGGCGGCATGCATTTGGCGTATTTGCCATTCCAGGCGTTATTTTAGCTATAATGTGCCTCTTTTTGAAAGATTTTAAGGTTAAACCGGTTGACCCGTGCGATTCTGATTCCGCCCCAAGCGACTCCTTAGCTTCTGCTAGCTACATGAAGGTTTTAGCCGCAGTTTGCAAAACCCCCACCCTTGTTTTTGCCATTTTGGCACAGTCCTTTATTTTACTTATTAGCTCTGCCATGCAGATTTGGATGCCCACTTATTTTAACCGCGCAGCGCATGTTGACCCCACGTATGCCGCCATGCTTTCCGCCATTGTTATGTTTGTAAGTTTTTTTGGCATGATTATTGGCGCTTCTTTAGTAGACTGGTTCCGTAAATATGGCATGACCAAGGTGCTTCTTGGTGTTGCTGGGATGTGTGCGTTTGGTTTTGTGGCTATGTTTATTGCGTATGGTGTGCTTGAACCAGGTTCGGTATTCCAGCTTATTATGATTGTTTTATACGGCTTGGCTTCTTGCCCTGTTGCCATGATTGGTGGCACAATTGTGGCAGACCTTTCGTTGCCGCAGCACCGCGCTACAGCCGTTTCTATGATGATTGTGGTGCAAAACCTGTTTGGCATGGCACTTGGCCCTGTGCTTATTGGCGTGCTTGCAGACTTTTTCTCTCTTATCACCGCGATTCTTATGATTTCTTTTCTGTTCCTTGTTGGCGCAGTTATGTACTTTTTTGCTTCTAAAACGTATGAAAAAGACCTTGCCAAGATGGAAAAGGTTGTGATTGAATTCTAATTCTGCTGCGTGTTGTGCATAGAACACGCATAGAAGACACGTAACATATACGGATACTAAGAGTATCTGCAAACCATTGAGCCTCATCCTTAAACAGCAAAACCCCCGGCAAGTGCATACTACCGGGGGTTTTGCTGTTTAAGGGTAAATGTAATGTGTGAAGCGTGTTTATTCCCCAAGCACCCGCGAGATAGCAAAAGAGTTTTTCTGGGGGTGCAGCTCCTTCCACAGCTCTGCCTGTATTTCGCCCAGTTTTTCTGCTTCTGGGTGGGATTTACGTATAGCTTCCATGCGCTCCTGGGCTAGGCTTTTATGCTCACCAGTAACCATGCTGTACCACATATATGCTTTTATAGGGTCTGTTTTTCCATCTACGCCGTTTTCTGATAGGGCCCCTAAAAGAAGACACGCAGGCATAAACCCTTGCTCCACCACTTGCAAGAAAAGTTTTTCTGCTTCAGCAAGGCTTTTTTCTACACCCTTCCCTTCTAAATACATAGAGCCTTTTACAAATAACGCCGTAATATCTTTTCTTTCCAAGGGTATTTGTAAAAGTTCATTGGCTTTTTTATAGTCTGTTGCCACACCTTTTCCTTCTAGAAATAACTTAGCCAGCCATACAGCAGCACTCAAATTATGCTGCTTAACAGCTTTTTGCAACAATGCTACACCTTGTGCATAATTCTGGTAGGCTTTATCATCCCCTAAATATATTAAGGCCAGAGCGCTTTGGCCTGTGCTATTGCCATCATCAGCGGCTTTTTTGCTGTGCTTTATGGCCTTTTGTAAATCTTTCTGGACACAAATTCCACTTTTGTAAGCTAAAAACAGGCCAAGATCTCCCATTACAAAACCCTGCTCTGCTGCTTCCTGCATTACTGGTATGGCCGCTGCGCATTGCGCGTCATCCCCAAAGAGTAAATCATCCATAGCAAGCGAAACCCGCATTTCAACATTGCCACGCTCCGCCCGTTCTTTAAGCATAACGCGGTACTTTGCCTTATCATACACAGCGGGTAACTCTTCAATATCATAGAAAAAAATTTCATATTGCTGCGCATCCACTGTTTTATCCGGCAATGCTTTGTTTACAAGCTCCCATGCCAGAGGCAAATTTTCTGCCAGTACTTCCCCCAGCGTATATTCATCTGAAAGGAGAAGCATGGCCGTGGTATTACCCTCTTCTACCATACGCTCTAGGGCTTCAAGCGCCTTTTCTTTTTCTTGCGGTATGGCATAACCACGCAGGCGCAAAACTTCTAAACTTGCTAAGGCAGGCTTGGAACCAAGCTCTGCTGCCTTCATAAAATATTCCAGAGCCTTGGCAAAATCCTGCCCAAAGCCATAGCTGCCTGTATACAGCCTGCCCAAACTGTGCCAAGCTTCTGCATGGTTTAAGTTTGCTGCCTGTTGGAAAAAATCATGGGCCTTTTTGTAGCTTTGGGGTACATCCATCCCCTCAGCATACGCCTTGCCCTCCTGGTAAAGGCTTTCAGCATCTGCCGCCAATGAAGCGGGAACAAACAGACTAAGGCTTAATACTATCATCCATACTACGCGCATGATACCTCCTGTCCTACAAATAGCACTGCCATATTCCGAAGCATTGTATAATAGTAATTCTTTTTTTCAGTATAAAGCAGAAAACAGAAAGGTCAAACACCCAGTATTACGTCTATATCAACCCCACATTCATTGTGCTACTTTTATACGTATTTCCAAATTATACTTGACTGTTCCACAAGTTTTTTATATGTGATAGAAAAATCAATGGGTATACTATTTCCCCATTCAGGAAAAAGCGGACTATTCCTTACTATTCTCTCTCCTGTAGCTGCTTTCCCGCTGCACCGGACATACCCAGCAGGCAATGCCTTTTGCTTTTATGGGTTTACTGCGCACTTGGCATACGTCAAATGCTGCTCCATACAGCTAAGGGCACACTTTTCACCCATTTCTACTTGAGGAGAATAGTATGAAAAAACTGGTAGCTTCCCTTTTATTTGTTTCTCTGCTTGTCCCTGTGACAGCATCTGCGGCAGACTTTTCCGGCATATATATTGCCCCCAAAGTTATTGGCGGCATACAAACTGGTACGGGTCACTTTTATAGAGATAGCCAAGAATTAGGCAACACTTCTAAAAGCTTAGGGAGCCGTGGCGTGTTTGGCGGTGGCCTTGCGCTTGGGTATGACTTTGCCAAAACCATGGATGTGCCTCTACGCTTAGAAGTAGAATACACCGCCTTCACTACTGCCAGCAGAAGCTACACCAAACAACCAACGGGCACTCCATTTGATGTAGCCTTCAAGATTAAATCTGAAATTCAAAGTCTGTTCTTTAACGCCTACTTTGATATTAACACAGGTACTAACTTTACACCCTATGTAGGCGCTGGTCTGGGTATTGGCTTTAACCGCTATAGTGCCTCCTTTTTACCCATACTTCCGGGTGAAACTATTCAAACCCTTGGCAGCAAAAGAAGCACAAACTTTGCCTGGAACATTGGCCTTGGCTGTGCCTATAAATTTACAGACAATATAGCAGTAGACCTTGGCTACCGCTATGCCCAGTTTGGCAAAGGCAAAACACGCAGTATTTATGATACTGGTAGCAGTTATAAAAGCAAAACCGGCACCATTGCCATGCACCAGTTTGTGCTGGCCTTGCGCGTAAGCTACTAGAGTATATCTGGCTTAACCTGCACCCCATTGTATACCCATAGCGAAAGCTGTGGGTATTTTTTTATGCCGCTTTGATTTTTTTCTTTGTCAAAAAAACTTGACAAATATGCCATAAAAATCTAAGTTCCACTTATCAGTGTTCAAAACGCATTATATGCTTATAAAATAACCTTCTAATGTGGAGTTTTTGTATGAAAAAGCTGCTTGCTTCTCTTCTCTTCGTTTCCCTTCTGGTCCCTGCTACAGCTTCTGCAGCAGATTTTTCCGGCATATATATTGCCCCGAAAATTATTGGCGGTATCCAAACTGGCCGTGCTAATGTGTACAACCAAGATGGCCGCGTACCTGAATTTGCCAAAAGCTTTAATAAGGGCGTGTTTGGTGGTGGCCTTGCACTTGGTTACAACTTTGCCAAAAAAATGGATGTACCCCTGCGCTTAGAACTGGAATACACCGCATTCACCCAAGCCAGCGCAAGCAAAACCTTTGTGGATACCCCAGATGTCCTCAGAGTGAATTACAAGAGCAGTGTGCAAAGTTTGTTTGTTAACGCTTACTTTGACATTAACACTGGCACCAGCTTTACCCCCTATGTGGGCGCTGGCCTTGGCCTTGGCTTTAACCACTTCTCTACTAACGCAAGCGCCAATGGTGTACGCGAAGCAACCTTAGGCAGCCATACCAGCACAAACTTTGCTTGGAACATAGGCCTTGGTGTGGCTTACAATTTCAACGAAAATGTTGCTGTTGACCTTGGCTACCGTTATGCCCAATTTGGCAAGGGTAAAACCCGTGTTCTTTATGCTGCTGGTGATAAAGCACAAGCCAAGTCTGGCACCATTGCCATGCACCAGTTTGTGCTTGCCCTGCGTTACACATTCTAATTTTGCCTTTTTGTCATAACTTGCCCCTGCTACTCTTTTAGGGTAGCAGGGGTTCTTTTTTGGCAAAAAACATCATCGCAAAGCAGCCTAACGCTCCTACGTAGCCAATTTTACAAAATATTTATTACGTGCAAATGCCATAACTGTGCTCCCAAAAGCCTTGTAAAAAAAACTTGACAAACCCAGGTTGGAGGCCTAATGTTCACTCACAGAGTCCAAAAAGTACTATAACTGTGAAAAATAACCTTTCAACTCGGAGTTTTTACATGAAAAAACTGCTTGCCTCCCTCCTCTTTGTTTCCCTTCTGGTTCCTGCTACTGCTTCTGCAGCAGATTTTTCTGGCGTGTACTTTGCCCCAAAAATTATTGGCGGCATCCAGCAAGGTAAAGCAACCACCTATATTGATAGTGGCAACACCCACTATTCTGGCCTGAGCAGAAGCTTTAACCAAGGCGTATTTGGTGGTGGCCTTGCCATTGGTTACAACTTTGCCAAAACAATGGATGTACCCCTGCGCTTAGAGCTTGAATACACCGCTTTTACCACAGCCTCTGCAAGCGCAAATTACGTCAATGTGCTTAAAGTACACTACAAAAATAGCCTTCAAAGCTTGTTTGTGAACGCATATTTTGATATCAATACTGGTACAAACTTTACCCCCTATGTTGGTGCAGGTCTTGGTGTAGGCTTTAACCGCCTTAATACGACTATTGATATGCCCACGCTTGTTACTTCTGCAACCTTAGGCAGCCATAGCAACACCAACTTTGCCTGGAATGTAGGCCTTGGCGTGGCGTATCAGTTTACAGACAACATTGCTGTAGACCTTGGCTACCGCTATGCTCAATTTGGTAAGGGTCAAACACGCGCACTTGCTGATGCAACTGGTGCGATTAAAACCAAAACCAATACCATTGGTATGCACCAATTTGTGCTTGCCATGCGCGTAACATTCTAATTCCATTTACACGTTTACATACTTGTCCCTGCTACTCTTTTAGGGTAGCAGGGCTTTTTTTTGCGCAAATTGCGGCTCGTAGAGCCTACAGCATATTCGTGCTAAAAAACTGTGTCAAAAAAACTTGACAGACCTTCGCTCTAAGCCTATGGTGCAGCAGTTCTATGATTAACACATTATAATATATTATAATGAGAATTAACCTTTAGTCTGGAGTAATTGTTATGAAAAAACTGCTTGCCTCCCTCCTCTTTGTTTCCCTTCTGGTTCCTGCTACTGCTTCTGCAGCAGATTTTTCTGGCATTTATATTGCCCCTAAAATTATTGGCGGTATCCAAACTGGCCATGCAAATGTGTATGATGAAATTGGTCGTATTCCTGGATTTGCAAAAAGCTTCAACAAAGGTGTGTTTGGCGGCGGCCTTGCACTTGGTTACAACTTTGCCAAAACAATGGATGTACCCCTGCGTTTAGAACTGGAATACACTGCGTTCACCCAAGCCAGCGCTAGTAAATCCGTAGTGGATGCCCTTGGTGTCTATACGATGAACTATAAGAACAATGTGCAAAGTCTGTTTGTTAACGCTTACTTTGACATAAACACTGGCACCAACTTTACCCCCTATGTGGGTGCCGGCCTTGGCCTTGGCTTTAACCACTTCTCTGCTAACGCAAACGAAAATGGTTTGCGCTCGGCAAGCTTAGGCAGCCATACCAGCACAAACTTTGCTTGGAACATAGGCCTTGGTGTGGCTTACAATTTCAACGAAAATGTTGCTGTTGACCTTGGCTACCGTTATGCCCAATTTGGCAAGGGTAACACCCGCAAACTTTATGACATTAACGGTGAATACCTCCAATCCAAGTCTGGCACCATTGCCATGCA
The DNA here is from genome assembly GCA_964589455.1 of uncultured Desulfovibrionaceae bacterium. Classification (GTDB taxonomy): domain Bacteria; phylum Desulfobacterota; class Desulfovibrionia; order Desulfovibrionales; family Desulfovibrionaceae; genus CAZPTC01. Next base: position 7,575 of record CAZPTC010000014.1, read on the forward strand.
CCAGTTTGTACTTGCCCTGCGCTACACATTCTAATTTTGCTTTATTGTCACACTTGCCCTGCTACCCTTTTAGAGTAGCAGGGCTTTTTTCTTTTAAAAGAGCGGCATTCACGCTTGACGCATACAGGGCATTCCTATAAACTCTCTAGAGAAGCGTATGTATACGCCCATACGCAGGGGCTTTTGGGCTATCTTTTTTGTATTGTCCATGCTGTTGCGCCCTTATTGTTATTGACCAGATGGAGATTTTTGTGTCAAACCCCAGTTCTGCCAAACCCAAAAAGCCAGGCAAGCCTATTAAGCTTGCTACGCAGTCCTCGCACCTGGAATACTTCATGCCCATGCTGGAAAGCTTTGCTGAGCATGATGAGCTGAATGAAGTAATAAAAAACTGCGTAGTAAAATCCTGCGAAATTTTGGATTCCGGCATCAGCCTGTACCCTAACGACTTTGTGAAAGAGCATGAAGCCGGCGCTATACGCGCAGAATACGAAGCCTTCAGCGCAGAAGAGCTGGAAGAAATCTCCACTGTTTTCACGCTTGCAGGGCGTATTGTTTCTTCGCGCTCTTTTGGTAAAGTTATCTTTTTCCACGTGCAAGACCGTACAGGCCGTTTGCAGTGTTATGCAGAAAAAGAAGCCCTGGGGGAAGAAGTTTACCGCGTTTTCAAAAAGCTGGATGTGGGCGATATTGTGGGGGTTAGTGGCACACTTTTCCGCACCAAGACAGGGGAGCTTACCCTTGCCTGCACTGCCGCGCGTCTGCTTTCCAAAGCTTTCAGGCCTTTGCCGGAAAAGTTTAAGGGCATGACCAATGTGGAGCTGCGTTATCGCCAGCGTTATGTAGACCTTATCACCAACCCGCGTGCCCGCGATATTTTCCGCAAGCGCACAAAAATTGTACGTGAATTCCGCCGCTTTATGGAAATGCATGGTTTTATGGAAGTGGAAACACCCATGATGCACCCGCTGGCTGGCGGCGCAGCGGCAACCCCCTTTGTTACCCACCACAATGCGCTGGATATGGATCTTTATCTGCGCATTGCGCCAGAGTTATATTTAAAGCGCCTTTTAGTGGGCGGCTTTGAAAAAGTGTTTGAAATAAACCGCTCTTTCAGGAATGAAGGCATTGATACTCGCCATAACCCAGAATTCACCATGTGCGAATTTTATTGGGCATACGCCACATTCCAAGACCTTATGGACTTTACAGAGCAGCTTTTTGCCCATATTGCCCTGCAAGTATGCGGCAGCACTGTCATTACCTACCAGGAAAAGGAAATAGACCTTACACCTGGGCATTGGCACCGCATTACCTTCCATGAATCCTTAGAAAGCCTTGGTAACCATAAGCCAGAATTTTATACCAATGCCCCTCTTGTGCGGGAGTACCTGAAATCTCGCGGAGAAAAAAACGTAGAGAATGAAGGCATTGGCAAATTACAGGCCAAACTTTTTGATTTAGATGTTGAGCCAAAGCTTATACAACCCACCTTTATTTACCATTATCCCACTGAAATTTCCCCTCTTTCTCGCCGTAATGACGAAAAACCGGAAATTGCAGACCGCTTTGAGCTTTTTATAGCTGGCGGGGAAATGGCCAATGCCTTTTCAGAATTAAATGACCCTGTTGACCAGCGTATGCGCTTCCAGAATCAAATGGAGCAAAAGGCCGCTGGCGATGAAGAAGCCCACCCCCTTGATGAAGACTACCTGCGCGCTCTTGAATACGGTATGCCCCCTGCAGCAGGCCAGGGTGTGGGGATTGACCGCCTTACCATGCTGCTGACTGATTCCCCTTCCATCCGGGAGGTCATCTTCTTCCCCCTGCTCAGGCCGGAAAGCTGAACCTATGCGTTTTGAACTGTTTGTGGCCAGCCGCTACCTACTCTCGCGGCGCAAACAAACCTTTATTTTTGTTATTTCGCTTATGTCCATCCTAGGCGTGGCTATTGGCGTGGCCGCGCTTATTCTGGTCTTAGGTGTATACAACGGTTTTACCAAAGATATACAAGATAAAATTCTTGGAGCCAATGCCCATATTTTGGTTATGGCGCATGACCGCACAGCTTTTGAAACTGCCCCCGGTGGCACGCAGGCCCTTATTGAGCGCATTGCGGCCATAGACGGTGTGAAAGCTGTAACCCCCTATATTTACACAGAAGTAATGATATCTACTCCGGCAGGTGCCAAGGGCCTGCTTTTGCGTGGTATTGACGAAAAAAACTCCCAAGGTCTTGCCATGCTGCATCCCCTTGCTATGGGTGATATTACCAACCTTACCCAAAAAGAAGGAGAAAGCGGCCCCCCAGGCATAGTGCTTGGAAAAGAAGTAGCCAATATTATGAAAGTAGATATTGGCAGCCGCGTTAACCTTTTGTCCCCTATGGGGCAAAGCAGCACAGCGGGTTTTTCGCCCAAAATCAAGCCTTTTAAAGTTATTGGCATTTTTTCTTCTGGCATGGTGGAGTATGACACGGCCCTTGGCTTTATTTCTATGGACGCCGCCAGGGACTTTCTTTCCCTGCCAGAAGGCCGCCTTTCTGGCATAGAAGTGATGATGGAAGACCCGTATAACGCAGATATTGGCGCAACAGCCATTATTAACGCGCTGGGTTTTCCCTTTTACGCGCGTCACTGGAAAGAAATGAACGCCAATCTTTTTGCCGCCTTAGAGCTTGAAAAATTTGGCATGTTTCTGGTGCTCACCATGATTATTCTTGTGGGTTCTTTTTCCATTATCACCTCTCTTATTATGTTGGTTATGGAAAAAACACGCGATATTGCCATTCTCATGTCTATGGGCGCAACAAAAGGCACAGTGCGCCGCATTTTTATGCTGCAAGGCACCATTATTGGCTTCGTTGGCACCACCTTAGGCTATATTATTGGCCTTTCTCTTGCATGGGTGCTGAAGAATTATGATATTGTCAAACTGCCGGCTGGCGTGTATACTATGGACCACTTACCTTTGCTCATTAACACCCCAGATACCTGGCTTGTGGGCGTGGTTTCCATGCTGTTATGCGTGCTTGCCACAGTGTATCCCAGCCGCAAGGCTGCGGCGCTTATGCCTGCAAAAGCCCTGAGGTATGAATAATGCAGTACAGTGTGCAGCATGTAGCCAAAACCGTGCAGGGCCCCCATGAAGAGGTACACATTCTCACCAATGTTAACCTTGAAATACAAGCTGGGGACAGTATTGCCATTTTAGGTGCATCCGGGTGCGGCAAATCTACCCTTTTGCACATTTTAGGTGCTTTGGATGACCCCACAAGTGGCAATGTTTTGTATGAAGGCAACAGCCTGCCCAGCCTGGATGCAGAAAAAAAGGCCAATTTCCGCAATAAAGAATTAGGTTTTGTGTTCCAGTTTCACCATTTATTGCCTGAATTTACAACATTAGAAAACGTGGCTATGCAAGCGCTTATTGGCGGCACACCCCGTAAAAATGCCCTTGCCCTGGCAGAAGAAGCCCTTTTGGCTGTTGGCTTAAAAGAGCGCCTTGCCCACAATGTAACCACCCTTTCCGGTGGAGAACGCCAAAGAGCCGCCATAGCCCGAGCCATTTTGCAAAAGCCGCATGTGCTGCTTGCAGATGAACCCACAGGCAATTTGGATGAAAAAACCGGTGAAAAAGTGATTGATCTGCTCCTTACCTTGGGGCAGAGCCAGAATATGACCTTGCTTATCGTGACCCATAACCAGCAAATCGCGGCCCAAATGGGGCGCAGTTTTGAATTGAAGTCGGGAGAACTCTATGAACAATAAGCGTACAGGCTTGCTTCTTGCCGTCATTTGTGCGGTCTTTACTTTTCTTGCAAGCGCACTTCCCTTCCCCACCTGCGCCCATGCCGAAGAAAAGGCCCGCGTTGTGGTACTCCCCTTTACCATTAACGCGCCTACCACCATGAATACCCTTGCCCGTGATGTGCCGGATCTTATCCGCAAAAGCCTAACAGCCAAAGGTTTTCAGGTTGTGCAGGTGCAAGCTCCCCCTACCCCTGTTTCGGATGCCGCCGCAGCCCGCGCCTTAGGCCGTACAGCCCGTGCAGACTATGTGGTATACGGCACCTTAAACCAGCTTGGGGAAAGCTTTAGTATAGACTCCCGCCTTGTCCAGGTAAATGGCAATGGCCTGCGCCCCTATTACATTGAGCGCCCTAATATTCTGGAGCTGGCCCCCGCTGTAGACACCCTTGTTGCTTCTATGTCCCAAGGCATTGTCAGCAAAAATGCCCTGGCAGAAATAGAAGTGCGCGGTGCCCGCGTGCTGGACCCCTTTGTGATTATTGACCGTGCCCAAAGCCGCAAAGGCGAACCCATTAATATCGATGTGATTGATGCAGACGTGCGCCGCATCTGGGACTTGGGCTATTTTGAAGACGTTTCCGCCTCTATAGAAGACGGCCCCAAGGGCATTACCCTTGTCTTCAATATTGTAGAAAAACCCCGCATAGAAGATATCCGCGTAGAAGGTAGCAAGGCAGTGCGCCTTAAAACCATCACAGAAGCCATGAGCACCCAAACAGGCTCTATTCTGAACGAAAAACTTCTGGCCCAAGATATACAAAAAATTACCGAACTGTACCGCAAAAAAGGCTACTACCTTGCGGATGTGAAGTACGAAATACAGCGCCAACCCGGCAGCCCCACAGCCGCCCTTGTGTTCACCGTGAGTGAAGGCTCCAAAATGTACATCAAGGAAGTGGTTATAGAAGGCCTTGAACAGGTTAAGCGCAGTGATCTGGAAGACTACCTTGCCCAAAAACCCCGCAGCGTCCTTTCCTGGCTTTTAGGTACAGGCGTGTTGCAAGAAGAACAGCTTGAGCGCGACTCCCAGGCTATACAAGCCTATCTTATTGATAATGGCTTTATTGAAGCCCAGGTAAGTGCGCCCGAAGTAAAATACGACCCGGACGGCATACGCATTATATACACCGTGCGCGAAGGTGCCCGCTATAAACTGGGCGATATTGCCTTTGCAGGCGACCTTATTGTCCCGGATGAAGTGCTGTACCAAACCATAACCTTGGATGAACACAAAAAAGACAATACCTATTTCTCTTTGCAAACCATGCAAAAAGACGTGGAAAACCTTACCCTGCTCTATAATGACTACGGCTTTGCGTTTGCCCAGGTAAATGCAGAAAACCGCGTGGATGCAGAAAATACCACCATTGATATTATTTACACCATGAACCCGCGCGAAAAAGTGTATGTTCGCCGTGTGGAATTAGAAGGTAACTACAGAACCCGCGACAACGTCATTTTCCGCGAACTGCGCATCGCTGACGGGCAGGAATTCTCCGGCTTTGCCCTGCGCCGCACAAGTGAACGTCTGGAAAAAACCGGCTACTTCAAAACCGCTGAAACACAAATTATCCCCACTGGTGTACCCGGTGAAGTTGATATTCTGGTCAAAGTGGAAGAAGATAATACCGGTATGATTATGGGCGGCGTTGGCTACTCCACCTACGATAAATTCGGCGTTATGGCCAGCATAAGCGAAAATAACCTGTTTGGTCGTGGGTATAATGTTCAACTGCGTGGCTACCTTTCCGGCAGAGAAAACTCCCTGAACTTCTCCTTCACCAACCCGCGCATCTGGGACTCTAACCTTGGTTTTACTGCCCGCGCGTATGTGATAGATGAAGAATGGATAGACTTTAACAAAAGCACAGTTGGTGGCACTGTCCAGCTTTTTTACCCCATTGGCGAATATACCATGATTGGCGGCGGCTATCGCTTAGACTTCTATAATATTTACAAAGTTTCCCCTTACGCCGCACCCAGCATCTGGGATAACCGCGGTAATAACATAGCCAGTGATGTCAATGTCAACATCTCCCGCGACAGCACAAACAGCTACTTTAACCCCACCAGAGGTAACAAGGCCTCCCTTAATGTCTCCTACGGCGGCGGTATACTGGGTGGCAGCGACAACTTTATCAAAGTTTCCGGCGAACTGGGCTTCTTCTACGGTCTTTCCGATACCCACGTTCTCCACGCACGCGCTTCCGCTGGTGCCGTGTTCAAAAACACCAAAAAACCTGTGCCCTCCTTTGAACGCTTCTATATTGGTGGCATTAACAGCATCCGCGGTTACTCCTACGAAGACCTCTCCCCCCGTGACCCGCGTACAGGCGAGCATATAGGCTCAAACCGCATGGCCTATGCCAACTTTGAATATATCTGGCATTTCCAGCCAGAATTTGGCTTGGCCCTTGTCCCCTTCTTTGATATTGGTATCAATGGCGATGCCGCCCAACCTAAGACCATGAAAAAACTCTACTACTCCGCTGGCTTAGAATTGCGCTGGCGCTCCCCTATGGGCGATTTGCGCTTTGCCTACGGCTTCCCCCTTGCACCCAATGTGGACGGGAAAAGCCGCAAGGGCGGCCGCTTTGAGTTCACCATGGGGCAAGCATTCTAATCTTTTTGGGGGAAATAATTTCCCCCAAACCCCCTTATTAAATACAAGGAGAGCCTTTTTTCTGTTGCTGCGCAGCAGAAAAAAGGCTCTCCTTGTATTTAAACGCAAGAGCTTAGGCCACAATGTATCTATCGTATCTATCATCTATCTTTAACCAATGTACAGCTATCCCATACTAACAAGTGTTTTTAAAAGATGAGGGATGTAGAGGGAAAACTTTTTCCCTCCACAAAAACTCCCATTCTTTTCCACATAAAACCACACAATGCCGCGAATTAAAATCGCGGCATTTTTTGTTTTTGGTATTCTCAAGCGCAAAGAGAGGGAGGCCAATATGCTGGAGGAAGATGTGTGGATGTGGCTTTTCAGCCTTGTGCTGGGCATACTTGGGTATTTTCTGCGCAACTGGGCAAACCGGGTAGAAAAAGCCATACGCGGTATGGAGGTAAAACTGGGGGACATGCATGAACGCATCACCCGCGACTTAGGCGCGTATACACTGCGCGAACCGCATCAGGAAGCGCATGGGTATATGGAAAAACGCCTGGATGACCACAGCCACAGAATCCGCAAATTGGAACAAAGGGAGCGGCCTCACAGAACATACAACTAGGGTGTGTTTTATAAAAAAAGGGAAACACACGCTGAAGGAGAAGCTTATGGGAGCAGTAGCAAAAGTTTTTGGTGGTGGCTCAAAACCCGCGCCGGTGTACATACCCACGCCCACGCCCATTCCAGTACGGGAGGCAGAGGTAGAGCCAGAAAGCGCGCGCGTACGGGAAGAAGAGGCGCGTAAACTGCGCGCAAGGCATGGGGCCTCTAAAACAGTACTTTCCTCGCCACTTGGCACACTTGGCAGTGTGGAAAGCCTGGGTAACAGCCTTTTAGGACGTGGGGGCGGCGTATGAACGCCGAAGCCCTGAAAGAATTGAAGGCTTTTGTACAGCATGTGGAGTCCTTGCGCAAAGACAGGGAAAAAGAATGGCGCGAACTGGCGGAATGGGTTATTCCCCATCGCGGCATTTTTGAGGGCGAGGCCGAGGCAGATAAACCCCGCAATACAAAGGCCATAAACCGAGCGGCAGTGCGTTCCCTCAAACGCGGAGCAGCAGGCATGACAAGCGGCATGACCCCTGCGTCTCTGCCTTGGTTCCGCTATGGCTACCGCAAGGTAGAGCACGCTGAAATTGAGGGCGCGCGCGCATTTGCAGACTGTGTGGATAATCTTACCCGCCTTACCTTACAGGAAGGGGGGTTTTACCAGGCCATACATGAATTTAATATGGATTTACTGGGCTTTGGCTGTGCGCTTTTGTACGCGGAGCATAGCCAGTTTACGGAAGATGCCCCCATTATGCGCTTTGAATGTATCCCCACTGGCACCTTTGCTGTAGCGCTCAATGCAGAAAAAAGCCTGGATGCTGTGGTGCGCCGCGTGCAATACAGCGCGCGTCAATTAGGGGATATGTTTGGGGCAGAAGCATTAAGCGCGGCAGCACGGGAAAAGTTGGAAAAATCGCCATATAGCCAGGTAGAAGTAGTGCATGTGGTGCGCCGCAGAGAACGGGCATACCACTGGCAAGACAGCCTGCACATGCCTTTTGCTTCGTACATGTATGAGGCAAAGGCACAGGAAGGGGAAGGCTTTTTGCGGGAAAGCGGGTATCAGGAAATGCCGTATTTCTTTACCAGTTGGGAAGGCGGGCGCGGCCTTTACGGCACAGGCTGCGGGGACGATGCCCTGCCAGATGCCCGTCAAATAGACGCTATGGAGCGCAAAAAGCTTATTGGCCTGGATAAGATGATAGACCCGCCCATGCGCAAACCCATTGGCTTTAAAGGGCGGCTTAACACCATGCCGGGCGGGGAAAACGCAGTTTCACGCGAGCAGGGGGAAGGCCTTTTGCCTTTGTATCAGGTAAACTTTGCCCCTGCTTTAGCGGCTGTGCAAACAGAAATACAAAATGTCATGCACAGGATTGATGAAACCCTTCAGGCCTCCCTTTTTGCCGCCATGCCACTTGAGCAGCGCCCACCCGGCATGAGCGCCACAGAGTATCTGGAGCGCAAGAGGGAAGCTTTGCAACTTATGGGGCCCACCCTTGCCGCCTATGAACCACAAGTGCTCAGTAAGGTGCTGCGGCGTGTGGCACGGGTTCTGGACAGGGAAAATTTGTTGCCGCCCCTGCCACCAGGTTTGGCGCTTGTAAGGCAAATTGAGGGCCTTAGTCTGGATACCCAGTTTATAAGCCCCATTGCCCAAGCCATGCGTCAAACAGGGGCAGAAACCACCCGCGCCCTTGTGGCAGATGCCATTGCTCTGGCACAGGTTGACCCCACAGTGCTGGATAAGCTGGACTTAGACCAGGCGGTTGATGAAATGGCCACAGGCCTTGGCGCACCGGGGCGTGTTGTGCGCAGCGACGCAGAAGTTGCCCGCATACGGGAAGAACGTGCCCTAGCCCAGCAAGTGCAGCAAATCCCTGCCCTTTTAGCCAACATGCCTCTTTTGGAAGATCCCACACAAATGGAAGCTTTGGGGCAAATAGCAGAAAAAGCCCTTCAGGAAAATGCGGGGAATATGGCTGCGTCAGAGGCTCTGGGGCAAGAGGCAACACAAGCCATTCTTGCAGAGCAGGAGGTCGCCAATGCCTGATGCCCGCACCCATCTGTCAGAAGCAGATATTCCCCATAAAGAGGAAGAAGCGCTGCTTATTGAAGAAGATATACGCGCCCTGCTTCACTCTGGCCCCGGATTTCGTCTTACTCTGCGCCTTTTAGAACAGCTTGGCTGCGCCAGAGTATGCGACTTTGCCCCCATACCCACTGCCATGAAAAATCTGGCAGAAGAATGGTTAGACAGCATTGCCCGCGTTGCCCCAGAACAATACCTTGCCCTTATGTGCCGCCTGCGCGGCCTTCCACCCCTAACCTTTAAGGAGATACCCCTATGAACCAGGTCCCACAGGCCCCACAAAGCGCCCCAAACTCGGCAGCAAACCCCAGTTCCACAGCCCTTCCCACCCCGCCTCCTGCAGCAGGCAAACAAAACACACCCGCGGCTTCTACCCAGCAAAGCCCCTCCTCTGATCAGGCAAAAAAAAGCGACAGCCCCTATGCCAGCATTTTTCCGGAGGAAAAACAAGAGGCCGCAAAGCCAGAGCATAGCAGCAGCACAGAAGCAAACACTATGGCAGGTGGCGCAGGCGCAGACTTTGCCCTGCAATACCCGGAAGGGCTGGACATTGACCCCATTGTTGCGGGTGACTTTAAAAAACTTTGTGCAAGCAGCGGCATCAGCAGCCAGCAAGCCCAGGCTCTTTTAGACTGGCAACTAGAAGCGCAAAACACCCTTACCCAAAATTTCATAGAAAAAGGCGCACAAAATCTGCGCCAAAAATGGGGTGCGCGGTATGAGGGCAATACCCATGCGGCCTTAGGCGCTGTTACCCTTTTGGATAAACGTATGGAAGGCCGCCTTGGCAAAGCCCTTGCCCATTCTGGCATGGCCAATATGCCGGAATTTGTGGAAGCCATGCACCTTATTTCCACCATGATAAGCGAAGAGCGCCTTGGCGCCGCCACCCCACCTGCCCGCCCCAGCTCTTCCGCCAACAGCACCCGCGAAATTTACACCCGTATTTTTGGCGACAGATAACACCCCCCCTTTAACACTAAACAAGGAGAACCCATGAACACCCTGAAAGAAATTTGCAACAATCTGGCAGTTTCCCAAAAAACTATGGTGAATGACCTTATAGAAAAGGCCCCCATTCTGGCAGAAGCCAAGTGGATTCCCACCACCCACGGCCTTTGGAATGTAGCCGAAAAAGTGGACGACATAACAGGCCCCGGCTTTGTGCCCCTTAACTCTCCCCTGCCCCTTGTTGGCACATCCAGCAATCTTGTGCAAACCCATGTTTCCATTCTTGGCGGCGAAATGGAAGTCTCCAAAGACGTTTCCGATGCCCACGGCGGTGCCCGCGAATATTTTGAGAAAAAACAAGGCGCCGTACTTGCCAAAGCTGGCATGGACACAGAAGTAACCCTGTACTACGACAACTGGCAGCGCGCCGCCCTTGATTCCAAAAATGTTATTGACTGCGGCGGTGTGCAGGCAGAAGGCAAAAAACTGTATTCTATGGTTTTGTGCCGCTTTGACAAGGCCTCTAATTTTGGCATTTAAGACAACACCATGTTTGAATAAAGCGAACTTTTGAGCATAGATGGTATTAATGCCGGCCAGCTTTACCACTTACGTTCCCAACCCGGTGTGCTTGGTTATGGTGTGGCCCTTAAAGGCCGTTTTGGCTGGCAAATACTTTCCGGCAAATGCGTAGCCACCCTTATCAATATACAAGAAGGCCACATCCCCGCTAAGGCAGATATAGACAGCGCCATTGCCATGGTGCGTGGCACCCCCGCAGATACCCGTATTTTCTGCCACGAAATGTGCAAAGTTCTTGCAGTAAACCCGCACCGTGACGACCGCATCCAGATTATCCAAAACGATGGCGGCCTTTACACCACCGTAGAAGCGTGGAACCGCATACCCATTATCACCAGCTACAACTTAAAAGACGGCACAGAAACCAAAATTCCCTGGAAAATCTAGACTCCCCTCCGTAATGCTTGATTTTAGCAAGGAACAAGCCTCCCCACGGCCAATAGTCAAACAGGGCAGCCCCTTATACGCATTTGCCCTGCACAACAGCTACTCACCCGCAACTAAAGGGGCGCAAAAGCGCCCCAAAGGAATACCCATGTACAAGCATAAACTGCGCGCAGACGACCAGTTTTTTGGCAAAAATATCCCCCTACCCGGCAAAAGCAGTGTTATACTGCCCCAAGCCTTGCGCGTGGGCAGCCACTTAGGCGGCCTGTGCTTAGATCTTGAAGCCACAAGCCCCATTACCCTTAGCGCCCAAAGCACCCTTACCGTGCGCCTTTTGGACAGCGCCCAAAAAGACGGCCCCTTTACCCCCCACCCTGTCAGCGCCCTTTTAGAAACCGGCCTTGATGCCCTTAGCTTTGAAAAAGGCGACACCCTGCTCTCCCTTGTACTTCCAGACGGCCAGGCCTTCATCAAAATGCAAATAGAAACAGACGATGAAAATGCCTCCGGCTCCCTTTCCGCCAGTTTAAACTATTTGGCAAGGTAAAAGAGCATTGTGGGGGGGGGGGGGGGGGGGGGGGGGGGGGGGGGGGGGG
>CAZPTC010000015.1:0-18996 GCA_964589455.1 uncultured Desulfovibrionaceae bacterium
CGTGGGGGTAGATTGGGGGATGGGGCACCCCTTTTGTGATCAAACGGGGTGCCCCTTCCCCCAAACCCCCATCCCTTCCCCAAAAAACTTTTTATGGGAGTATTTCTTTATGAAATACTCCCAGCTTGTTGACAAAGTCGACAAGCGCCCGGCAGAGGGAATAGGTGCGGCTTTGCCGCGCCGTTATATGACCGAATGCCGTGCCTTTCCGCCCAGCAAGCAAAGCGAGCTGGTGAGCGGCGCAAACCCCGAAGGGGTTTGTCATTAGTCTGAGGAGTATTTCTTTATGAAATACTCCCTGTTTTGTTTAAGGTTTGTGTCGCTTCAAATCGTACCTGTGGGATTTAGATGCGAAATATGGGTGGGGGATAGGGCATGAAAGCCAATTCCTTCTTTCCTTGACCTTTATACATTTCTAGTGCAAAATACATTACATTTAACATTTTACTCGCATACGCGAGGTGACCATGTCAGACTTGACTATGATTTTTACCCTCATGGGCATGTTTAGCCTGCTCATGTTGGCAATGACCATATACCAGAAAAAAAACACGGTTCCCTTTGTAAAAACCCCATTGCCTCGCTTGGTTGTCTGGTCTTTCTGGGTAGCCCTTGCCGCCATTTTTTTTGCCTTTGCCTTCCGTGCCGCACCAGATGTACGCGCACCCAATGGCACAACACCTGCCTCCTATACCCTGCTTGAACAGCGCACGACAACTATATTAGAGCCTTTAGCGCCTCCCCTGCCGCCAGACCCGGAACCTGTTATCCCTGATACGCCCAATACAGAAGTAAATACAGAGGAAAAAACAGTACCTGCGCAACAGGCTGAACAGGCCGAACAGGCCCCGCAGCAGGCACCCCCTTCCCGCTCCATGCTTTTTGCAGAAGGTAAAGAAGTGGAAGTGCCAGAATTTGTTATTGCCCCCGTTTTTCCTGCCCGTATCCACGGGTATACACTTGCCTACACCATTTCCTCTGCTGCACGGCACTTTGCCCAAACCCATAATCTTCCTGTGGTTAAAGTAACTATGCTTGCAGCCCCAGAAAATAAAAACATACCCCTTGTCATTGGTGAAGCCATTTACGCGCCCGCTTTTGCGCGTGAAAAAGATGAGCAGGACGCCTGGTACATGGTAGTGAACCAGCGCAGCCTTTTGCCTAATGAGCTTATGCTGCTGAAAGAAATGGAAAATAACATAGGTTCCTGGCAGTTGGCAGATGGCACAGTGGATATGCAAGGTCTGGAAAAAGCCATGTCTGAAAAACTTTCTTCCTTTTTTACCACCTACGCCTTGCCGAAAATACAACTTGATACTATCTATGTCATGTCTTCCAAAGATGTACCGGTTACGGCCCCTGTGCAATAAATTTCCCGGTCTTTCCGGGTTAAGCTGTTGCCATTGCGGCAACACGCGGCCAAATGGCTGTTTATATACATAACCGGCATATTGCCACAACCTTTCACCTTTCCCTGATTCCGGAGGAACCCCATGTTTGCATCCATAGCCTATGCCGCAGCCCCTTCCGGTGGTGGCAACATTGGTATAATGGCCAGCCTTGTGCCGCTGGTTCTTATGTTTGCTATTTTCTATTTCCTGCTTATCCGCCCCCAAAATAAGCGCGCCAAAGAACATAAAAGTATGCTGGCGGCCCTGTCTAAAGGGGACAACGTGCTTACTGCCGGTGGCATTTTAGGCCGCATTGTGGATGTAGAAGGTGATATTCTCACCCTTGATATTGGCAATGGCACCAAAATGCGCGTTGCCCGTGGCTTTATTAACGGAACGTATGACCCCAAAGCCATACAAAAAGTGGGGGACTCCTCACCAGATCTTACCAATAACCAGTAAGATTTCCGCTTCTATTCCTGAGTGTTGGCAGGGTTCTGCTCTGCCGCACTTTCTCTTTTTTTCAGAGGAATTTCTATGAAGAATGTACGCCTCAGGCTTGCTGCTTCTCTTTTTGTGCTGGTTTTGGCACTCTGGTATGCGTTGCCCAATATCCCAGCAGTTGCAAATTCTTTTCTGGGGCCTTTTCTGCCCGAGGCCCGCATTAGCCTGGGCCTTGACCTTAAAGGCGGCATGAACCTTACCCTGGGTGTGGATATGGAAAAAGCCATTATTAACACCCTTACTTCGTATGGGCAAAGCCTGCGCACAGCAGCCGCAGAAAAGCAGCTTACCATACTTAAGCCCAAGCCAACAGATACAGGCGAATTAGAAGTTCTGTTGCCCCGTGCAGACCAGGAAGCGGCCTTCCGTGAACTTGTGGCCAAAGATTTTTCCAGCCTGGAAATTCTTTCTGTAGAAAATGCCCCCGGCAGTGGCCTACGCTTTATGCTTACCCTTTCCCCCGCTGCGCGCGCCTATACGGAAGAACTTACCATGGACCAGGTGGTGCGCACCATACGCAACCGCATTGACCAGTTTGGCGTGGCAGAGCCAGATATACGCAAACAGGCAGACAACCGCGTGCAAGTACAATTACCCGGCCTTACAGACCCGGAGCGCGCCATACAAATTGTTGGGCAAACTGCCCACTTGGAATTTCACCTGGTGCGGGATGATATAGACCCCAATTCCCTTATGCTGCCCCCAGGCACAGCCTTTTTCCCCATGCAGGAAAAAAATGCAGGAGAAAGCCGCATTATTCTGGATAAAGAAGCCCTTATGACTGGCGAGGACATAACAGACGCCCGCCCTGCCTTTGACGAAAAAGGCCAGTCTTATGTAGCGCTGGAATTTAACAGCCGTGGGGCCAAAATGTTTGAACAAATAACAGGAGAAAACATCAAAAAGCGCATGGCCATTGTGCTTGACGGTGTGGTGTATTCTGCCCCTGTTATACAGCAAAAAATAGGCGGTGGCCGCGCCAGTATTTCTGGCCGCTTTACCACAACAGAAGCGCAAGACCTTTCAGTTGTCTTACGCGCAGGCTCTTTGCCAGCACCTGTAAGCATTTTGGAAGAGCGTACAGTTGGTCCCTCCCTTGGGCAGGAATCTATTGAAAGTGGCATAAACGCGGCTCTTTTAGGCTGCCTTGCTGTTGTTATCATTATGCTTGTGTACTATGGCCTTTCTGGCTTTATTGCAGACATTATGCTTTGCTTTACCATAACCCTGGTTGTGGCAGGCATGGCGGCTTTTGGCGCTACTCTTACACTGCCTGGCATTGCCGGTATTGTGCTTACCATTGGTATGGCAGTAGACGCCAATGTGCTTATTTACGAACGAATACGGGAAGAGCTGCGAAAAGGCGCAGGGAATATGGAGGCTGTAGAAGCAGGCTTTGACAGGGCCAGTATTTCTATTACAGACTCTAACCTTACCACCATTATTGCCGCTCTTATCCTTTACCAGTTTGGCACAGGGCCCATACGCGGTTTTGCGGTTACTCTTAGTCTTGGTATCCTGGCTTCCATGTTCACCGCTATCTTTGTTTCCAAGGCCTTCTTTGTGTACTGGATGCAAAAAACAAATGGCAGGGGCCTGCGGGTGTAGCAAAAGAGGGCGTGTACAAAGCCTGTACGCGCTGTTTCTCTTCCCACACACGTTTACGCCACTCTACCAAGCATAAGGATTTTCCTATGGCTTTTACGCTTCTCAGAAACCTTCCCACAATAAATTTTGCAGCATTCCGCAAGTATGCATACGCCATTTCTGCTGTTTTACTTGCACTTGGAATATGGGCCATGATAACAGGTGGCGGCCTGCGCTACGGCGTAGACTTTGCCGGTGGCGTTATGGTGCAAGTGCAGTTTGAGCACCCCGTGCCGGATGAAACCGTTAAAAGCGCGCTTTCTGCCATTAAAATGCCCGGTCTTACTGTGCAGCAATTTGGCGAAGGTAACAGGGACTATTTACTGCGCTTTACGGCCTCTGAAGGCACTGCGGCAGAAAATTTGCGTGCAGACTTAAACGACGCCCTTTCTCTTAATATCAATAATAACCCCGCCACCATACAACGTATGGAAATGGTGGGGCCAAAAGTAGGCGAAGATTTGCGTAACATGGCTATGGAAGCCTTGTTCTACGCAGTTTTGCTTATGACTGTATACATTTCTGGCCGTTTTGAACGCCGTTGGATTTTGGCTGGCGGTATGGCCGCCGCTATTTGGGGTATGGTGTTTTTGCTGGACTTTGCCGGCATGAACCGAATACTCAGTGTTGGCGTAGCCATGCTTGTCACCATGATAGTGGCGTGGCGCCTCAGGCTTAATTTTGCGCTTGGGGCCATGTTATCGCTTATTCACGACGTGTTCATAACAGTTGGCCTGCTTATGTTCATGGGTAAAGAAATTGACCTTAATATCATCGCCGCCATTCTTACCCTGGTGGGTTACTCCCTCAATGACACCATCATTGTGTACGACCGCATACGCGAAAACTTGCGCGGCGTGAATCCGGATGACCCAAAAGTCACCATGAATGGCATTATAAACGACAGTATCAACCAAACCCTTTCCCGTACCATTCTTACATCTGGTACTACGCTGGTGGTCTGCGCATGTCTGTTCTTCTGGGGTGGCACGGTTATCCACGACTTTGCCCTTACTATTCTTATGGGCATTTTAGTGGGTACATACTCTTCTGTATTCGTAGCCTCGCCTGTGCTTCTGGCTTTTGGCGATGTGCGCCTGTACCAGGAACAACAAAAAGTTGACGACACTGTGTACGAAAAACCCGGTGAACATGGCATGGTATAGTTTATACCTGGCTGGGGCAGTGCATGGCAATGCCATACCTGTTCCAGCCGCACTTTACCTAAGTATGGAGGTACATAATGCCGCGCCTTAGCCTTATGGATCAGCTCATGCGGATGATAGGCGAGCCTACAAAGGCCGAACGCGACGCTAAAAAGCTTAATGTAAAGTTTGATGCGCAGCTTTTCATGCAAATGTGCCAGCTTTTGCATAAGCAGGCACCGCCACATACCCCCATTTTGGTGATGGAGGCTGCCCCTTCTACAGATGATACAGAATGCGAATTTCTCTGTTACGCAAAGTCCAGCCGTAAAAAGAATATGAAGTTTGAAATGACAGAGGTCGCAGAAAAAGATATGCACAAATTGCTTGTTGAGCTACGCAACTCTATGGTAGCCCAAAAGCAGCCCCATTGGAAAGGTATGAAACTTACAGTAGATGTGCCTAATGATAAGTATCAGGTAGATTTTAAATATTAGCATGGGCATAAAGCGCCGCACATTTTTATACAGCCTGGCAGGTTTTTCGCTCAGTTTTTGCCCCCTGCGGGCACTGGCAGCGCAAGAACCTTCTTTACCTGTGCTTATGTTCCATAAAGTAAACGATGTTCCTCGCTACCCGGAAGATATAAGCCCCTCCCAGCTTGAAGAAGTGTTTACGTTTCTCTGGCAGCAGGGTTTTTATCCTGTAAGTATAAGCGATATACTGGACAATGCCATAGACAGCGTTGTGCCCCGCGGCCTTAAGCCCATTGCCATTACCGCGGACGACGCCCACCCCAGTATCTTTTTCCCCACTACCCATTTGCCGCAAAAAAATACCCGCTCCTTTATGGCGGTATTGCTCTCTTCTCTTGCGCCATTCGGCTTTCCGGCCAGAGCCACATTTTTTCTTTCTGAAATAGCAGACGACCGTTACTCTAAAGAGCCAGGCGGCTACTTTGCTAAACGGCAAACCCTGCCAGAAATTGTAGAATACCTTGCCGATTACCCGGGTATTGAGTTTGGCTACCATACCATACAGCATAAAAACATGAAGGCAATGGGCGCAAGAGAAGTTGCCGCCACCCTTAAAGCCCAAATGGATTCCTTTAAGCAGCTTGGTGTTTTGCAGGCAATAGAACCTGTGTTAGCCTACCCTTTTGGCGTACAGCCCTCCCAAAGCGGAATGCAGCAACTGCGCAGCATGTTTAAAGGCGCTGTTTTGGCGTTTCCGGGTATACAGGAAGCCGCGTACCAAAGCCTGCCCACATGCCAGTACAATGGCAAACTCCTTACAGACCCATTTCTTATTCCCCGTGTGTGTGTAGGTGCCTACACATATACCTATAAACACTCCGCCTTAGAAGGGGATTACCAGCCCATTTCCCCACTGGATGACCTGAAGAAAGACATGTTTGCGCCTGCTAATGGACTGTTCTATATAAGCCGGGGTGTTTAACGCATTCTGGAGCATACGTTTCCATGCTGTAAAACAAAACCCCAACAGCCCCTATGCGGAGCTGTTGGGGTTTTGTATGCCTTTGCACAAAAAAGCATACGGGAATTGTTTAGAACTTAGGTGTCTTATCTGTCAAATGCCAGAATGGCAGCTTAAGAACAATAAGCCATATAATACTTATGGTTGCCGTAATGCCAATAAATGGCCAAATGGAGCCGCCAAAAGCCTGTGCGTAGGTGGCTGGCATGGTAATGGGCATTAAGGGCAAGTTAATAAGCATACTTGGCAATGCAAGAAGGCCTATTTCTAATGGGACAGGGCTCTTGAATTCCGGGTCCAGCATACGCACCAGCACAAGACCGGATGTAACCGTGCCTGTGGCAGTACCCAAAACAACAAGAAAACGCTCGCCAGCATATTCGGTTAAATTGCGGCAAACTAACCAAAGCACAAGCGTTGTCCCAATGCCTAGTGCTATGGAAATAATAACCATAAGCACAAGCCATTCACGCAGCACATGGATAGAGATACCGGCAAGAGCCGTAAGAGCCATAAGGTCAATAAGAATGTTAAGCAAACGTGTATGGCAGCCCATATCAAAAAGGTGCCCGGCAGGGGTACGGTTTAGAATAGTGCGTACAAGCACACCCATAGGCATACAGAACAGAAAGGCCAGCATACTCCAAAGAATGGCCATGCCCTGCGGGCCAAAAAGGCCAGTTTTGCGTATAAGCATAACAACCATAAACGCCAAACCATAGGTAAGCAGAATAAGGCACATCTGGTAGGTCATGGAGTCCACATTAGAAGACATAAAGCGCAGCTTGCCAGCTTCTGCTTCTGCACCTGTCTTATAAATGCCGTATTGTTCATCTTCCGGAACCTGCCCAGCCTGTATGCGGCCTGTCTTGCGCAAAACGTAGTTGGCAGCAGGCACACCACAGATAATAGAAAACACATACCCCATAGCCGCAAACGCAAGGCCAAGGCTCATCATGCCCGTATGCCCTGCCTGCTCAAACACAGCACCGGCCGACATGGCAGCCCCAGGCCCTGTAATAAAGCCCTGGCTGGCAAGGTAGCCAGCATTTTCCAAAAGGGAAGTGCCAAAAAGTATATTGTACCCGGCAATAATACCAACAGCAGAAAGTATTTGTACACCACTTGCTACGGCTGTGGTACCACCCAGCCACGTTGCGGTTTTAATAATACTCCAGGGTGTAGCACCGGAACTGCCAGAGCCAAACCCAGAAAGGCCAAAGCATACAAAAGAAAGGTTAAACATGTGGTACACAAGCACTTCCATGTCCTTACCATTTGGTTGCATAAAGCCAAGAAAGTCAAGGGGAACAAAGTTCATAAACAGAAAAGCCAGTATGCCCCCTACCATACAGGATGGCACAAGGTATTTGCGACAAAAAGGTATAAAACCGCGCAGAAGAATACCTGCCAGCATAAAAATGCCAACCCACATAAGTGAAACAATAAAACTGAATGGGAATGGGGCTAAACCTAACTCTTGCATATTAACTCCTAATGTAAAGGATTACGGAGGCAGTAAAAACTGCCTGTACAATACTCAATCAGTTTACATGCCGTGGGGTTTAATGTGCTGCCCTCCTTTGTTGTTTAGGGGAGTATATAAAATTTTTGCCCAGTACTGTGGTGTGCCTCGTGTGTATGGCACACCTGGCGCGCGTGGTCAGAACTTTGGCACTTTGTCTGTCATCTTCCATACAGGCAAAGCCAGTAAGAACAGGTAGAGGACAAAGCCAATACTAAGGGCAATAAGGGGCATTTCTACGCCTCCTGTACGGAAAACCTGGGCATACGCCATTGGCTGGGTTATGGGCATAAGGGGCAAGGCCACCAACATACCCACCATGCCGTTAAAGCCTATTTCAAATGGCACGGGGCTTTCAAACTGGGGGTCAAGCATGCGCATAAGCACAAGACCTGTGGTGATGGTGCCAAGTGTTGTGCCCACAAGCACCAAAAAGCGCTCGCCTGCGTATTCTGTAAGGTAGCGGCAGCGGTACCAGAGGTACACAATACTGACAAGGCCCATGGCAACAGAAAGCAGAATAAACAGCAGCCACCATTCCTTCAGCACATGCATAGAAATACCCGCAAGTGCAGAAAGAGCCATAAGGTCAATAATAATGCCCAAAAGGCGGTTATGGCAGCCTTGGTCAAATAAATGCCCGGCAGGGGTGCGGTTAAGTATGCTGCGTACAAGCAGCCCAACAGGCATACAGAACAAGAAGGCCAGGAAACTCCAAAGTATGCCCATGCCCTGCGGCCCAAGCAAACCTGTAGCGCGGATAAGCATAACAACGCCATAGGCAAGGCCATACGTAAGCAGAATAAGGCATATCTGGTAGGTCATAGAGTCTACATTGGAAGACATAAAGCGTAACAAACCAGCAGATTCTTCCTTGCCCGGCTTGTAAATGCCGTACTGTTCATCTTCTGGCACACTGCCAGCTTTTACTACGCCAAGCCTGCGCATCACATAATTGGCAGCGGGCACACCTAAAACAATAGAGAAAAGATAGCCAGATGCAGAAAACGCAAGGCCAAGACTTATCATGCCTGTCCAGCCTGCCTGCTCAAACACGGCGCCCATAGCCATGGCTGCCCCGGGGCCTGCAATAAAGCCCTGGCTGGCTATATTACCCGCAGACTCCAGCAATTGGGTACCCATAACTATGTTATACGCAAGGATAATACCTATTGCCACATACGATTGCAGCGCATTTACCACGCCGTTGTTAAAACTAAGCCAGGCTGCGCCTTTAATAATGGATTTTGGGGTATTGGCAGGGTTTGTACCAAAACCAGAAAGCCCAAAGCACACAAAAGAAAGATTAAAGAGGTGAAAAACAAATACTTCCATATCCCGCGTATTGGGGCGCATAAAGTCCAGCCAATCCAGAGGCAGAAAGTTCATAAAAAAGAAAGCAACAAGGCCGCCCACCATACAGGCAGGGATGAGATACTTACGACAAAAAGGAATAAGGCCGCGTAATGCTATGCCAACCAGCATAAATATTGCCACCCACATAAGGGAAACAATAAAGCTGAACGGGAAAGGGGCTAAACCTAGCTCTTGCATATAAGCTCCTTTTATAACATTGCTTTTTCATCATGGCGCAGTCATCTTAGCCAGTGTGCTTGGCTTATACCTCCTCTGGCATATCCGAAAATTATCGCAACAAATACGGAAATGCTCTGAAAAAACGTGAAGAAAGCGGCCCAAAACGGGTCTCTTTCTTATATGCAGGCGAAATTACAAT
This sequence comes from uncultured Desulfovibrionaceae bacterium, assembly GCA_964589455.1. Lineage (GTDB taxonomy): Bacteria > Desulfobacterota > Desulfovibrionia > Desulfovibrionales > Desulfovibrionaceae > CAZPTC01. Next base: position 9,445 of record CAZPTC010000015.1, read on the forward strand.
TCTTTTTTTGCCTGCATCGGTGCGGAAAAGAAGCAACGTATTCCCACTTACAAAAAAGGCGAAAAAAATGCAGCAGGGAAAAAGCATGGGTGGGAAGCAGAGCGCATGTTACTCTGCTTCCCACAAGATTGGGTTAGAACTTCGCTTTCTTGTCAAAAATGCCCCAAATGGGAAGCATGGTGAGAATAAGGAAAATGGGCCCAAGAACAAGATTGACAATAATAATAGCCCAATAAGAGCCTGTTCCGTACACCTGTGCGTACGTGTAGGGCATAATAAACGGCATAAGCGGCATAGAGATAAGCAAACTGGGAATAGACATAAGCCCCACTTCAATAGGTACAGGGTTGCTCAGCTTGGGGTCTAACATACGCACAAGCACAAGGCCTGTGGTGATGGTGCCGGTTGCTGTGCCCACAAGAACCAAAAAGCGTTCCCCAGCGTATTCCTTATGCTTACGGCACATAAACCAGAAAAGCAGGACAGTGGTAATACTAAGCAGCACAGAAACCACAATCATGGCTCCCCACCATTCGCGCAGTACATGGATAGAAATACCAGCCAGAGCGGCAAGTGCCATAAGGTCTATCACAATGTTCAAAAGGCGCTGGTGGCAGCCTGTATCAAATAAATGCCCGGCAGATGTACGGTTGAGCAACATACGGATAATAAGACCAGCAGGCAGGCAGATAAGGGCGTTAAACAAACTCCACAGTATACCCATGCCTTGGGGGCCTATAATACCGCTTGCGCGTATGCACATGCACAAAAAGTACGCAAAGCCATACCCTAAAAGGATAAGACACATCTGGTAGGTCATACTGTCTACATTGGAAGACATAAAGCGCAGCTTACCGGCTTCTGGTTCTTTGCCATTTTCATAAATGCCGTACTGTTCATCCTCTGGGATAACTTCCCCTTTGCGTATAACCCCTGTGCGACGCATAACATAGTTAGCGCACGGCACACCTACCAAAATGGAAAATACATAGCCCATAGCCGCAAAAGCAAGGCCAAGGCTCATCATACCAGCATGGCCTGACTGCTCAAACACGGCACCAGCAGCAAGCGCTGCACCCGGCCCGGCAACAAAGCCCTGTATGGTAAGAAAACCTGCGCTTTCAAGCAAATCTGTGCCCATAACAAGGTTATACAGGGCAAGGGCAATAACCACAAAAGCGGTTTGCAGGCGAGAATTAGCGGTGTTAGCTATGGCCATCCACACACTGTTTTTAAGGATACTTTTTGTAGAGCCTTTACCACCGCCTGCGCCTAAGCCAGAAAGCCCAAAGCATACAAAAGAAATATTAAATAAGTGGTATACCAATACTTCCATATCCTTTGTGTTTGGCTGCATAAAGCCAAGCCAGTCTAAAGGCAGGAAGTTCATAATAAAAAAAGCCGCAAGCCCGCCCACCATACAAGATGGGATAAGGTATTTGCGGCAAAAAGGTATAAGGGCACGCAAGGCTATGCCTACAAGCATAAAAATGGCAACCCACATGAGAGAGACAATAAAGCTGAACGGGAAAGGGGCTAAGCCTAATTCTTGCATATTTACTCCACTTCATGCTACACGTTGTATTGCAAGAGCTTTTTTAAAAACCCTGCTGCTGCTTCGAATCACTCACCATTTTCCTATATGTTGGGGTACACAGGGCATTATCTTGTACACAGACTTGCCCGGCTTATGGAAACAAAAAAGACTTTTATTCCGGCCCCTATGTATCAGCACCATGTGATACATAGGGGAATGTTTGGTTAAGAGGCGCGTAAATCGCCCATGAATACACGCAGTTTGCGGAGCAGGTTTTCTGCCACATCCGGGTGTTTATCTATAATATTGTGCAACTGGAAGGGGTCTTTTTTATGGTCATACAGTTCATCCCCGTGCGGCACTTCCACTTTAGAGCCTGGGGTGCATGTCCATTGACTTTCACTATCAAGCGCACGTTGTTTGCGGTATTCCGCCAGAGAGTCTTTGTCCATGCCCATTGCATCGCTCATTTCCGGGTTGGTATCCATAGCGGCATCGCCTGCGTACATTTTGCCTAGGGCGCTGCCAACAGCTTCACCTTCCAGCTTATCCAGCCAGTGGATGTAGCTCCAGTCTTCTGTGATAATGGACCAGGAGAAGTTATAGTAACCAGCCACAGCAAATTCGCGCACTTTGTCTACTTCGCCACGGCAAAGCGGTAACAGGCTCTTACCCTGCATATTGGCGGGTATGGGTACCCCAAGCCACTCAAGCACTGTGGGGGCGCAGTCGCAGTCTTGCACAAAGGCTTTTATGCGCTTGCCAGCAGGCAGACCGGGGGCTTTAATAATAAGCGGGATATGCACCAGTTCTTCATACGGCCAGGGGCGGCACTTGCACATAATACCATGCCCGTGTTCCCCATTGCCAAGAGGTTCGCCGTGGTCAGAGGTAAGCCATAAAAGGGTATTTTCCCACATGCCTTCCTTACGGATGCAATCACACAGTTTGCCAAAATATTTGTCGCAAAGGGTAATTTTTTCTGCAAAAAGCATACGCACGTGGTTCATTTGCGCTTCTGTAAACAAATCTTTCACAGGGCTCATAGGGGGCAACCAAAGGTCTGCGCCTTTGTAGTCTGGGTCATAGGGGCATGGCTTATCTTCCCACACAGATGGCGGATCCCAAGGTTCGTGCGGATCCCAGCAGTCTATCCAAAGGTGGAAGCTATGGGTTTTATCACGCCCTTCAATAAGCTTAATGGCTTCGCCAATATTTACAACAACCGTATGTTTTTCTTCACTTGTCCAATATTGTTTATCACGAAGGTAGGTATCGTATTCACTCTTGCACATGGCTTCAAGAGCGGCACCGTCAGGCAGGGCGCGCAGGCGGTCAATAAAGCCTTCGTCTGTAAAGAATTGGTCTACTGTGTAGTGGTACAATTCATCACAGGCATAGTGGAAATTATCAAAGCCACGGCTAAAAATAGCCTTGGCGTAACTGCGGGCAAAGCCGGCTTTATCCATAAACATAACAAGGGAGTTATAGGCCATAGCTGTGTCTACGCCTGTGCCCCAACAAAGGTCTGCAATTGTGGTGTCTTCCGGACGTAAAGGGGCCCAGCCTACATCCTGCAGAGTATAGCGGCCAGTCATCATGGCGCGGCGCACAGGCAAAGTGGGCATATTTTCCCCATAAGCCTGTTCAAAAAGCACGCCTTCTTTAGCAAAGCGGTCTATATTAGGGGTTTTTATCCAAGTATTTCCATAGCAACCTGTGTAGTTGTGCTGCCAAGAGTCAAACATCATAACAATTGCGTTGCGGATATTCTTCATTGATACTCTCCTTGAGCGTGTTAATGGCTGTGGAAAAAACCTTGACTGGCATTAAGCCGGTTTTTGGGTTCACCTGGGGCAATTTTGCTGCTTCCTGGTGCCTTTGGCTTAGTGGGCACCAGGGAGCATGCCAGATTTAAAGAACACATGGGATTTACGTTGTATGAGGGATTTATGGGGTACACTTTATGGAGGAAAACCTACATGCACACTGGCTGGCCAGTGAGCTCATGTATTCACGCAACGTGCGGAACAATTTTTCTGCTTTTGATGGCAGGCTTGTGTGCATAGCGCAATAGCATTTTTCATTTTGTATGCTCCTTGCTTTTGTGCATGGGTATTCACTCTAAAAGCAAGCTTTGTGCCAAGAATAACATGCTGAAAAATGAGCGCGTTAGAAAATCACACAGCCTCACCCACGTTATTTCATAGGTTAGACTTCGTGGTTTTCTTCAATACCCACTATATTTCATGGATTATGAATTTAACGTGGATTTCCCTTTAAACTCTATGCCCAGCTTTAGCATTTTGCTACGCAAGGTGTTGGGGTGCAAGCCAAGCAAAGCGGCAGCCCCCTTGGGCCCTTCTATGCGGCCACGGGTTTTTTCCAATACTATGCGAATATAACGGCGCATTTCTTCATCCAAAGAAGGCCAGTCTGATACATCTACCAGCACTTTGCCGGCATGGCCTGCGCCCCCCGTGTGGGCAAGGGCAGTGCCAGCTTGGGAGTCTGCAAAAATTCTGTATGTACGGGGCCTTTCCGGAGCAGCAGGAATAGTAGGCTCTGGAGAGGTAAACTCCGAAAAAATGTTGGGAAAAGACGAGTGGGCAGAGTCTAGCGCAAAAGGCGACATAGACACATCAGAACCAGAAAGCAAGGTTTCTGGCAAATGGGAATACTGCGCGGCACTGCCAAAGGCAGAAGACAAGCGCAATTCCGGCAATTCAAACTGTATTTTTCCGCATGTAGAGCCTACCCTGCTAGAAATAAGGGCATGTTCCACCACATGTTCCAATTCCCGCACATTACCCGGCCAATCGTACAGGCACAGCTTAATAAGCTCATCCCCTGCAGGGGGCTGGGTAATGGTAAGACCCATTTTTTTTGCATACTTGTTAATGAAAAAATGGCACAGGGGAACAATATCCAAACGGCGTTCCCGCAGAGTTGGCACATGGATGGGAAAAGAATTCATGCGGAACCATAAGTCCCTGCGAAAACTGCCAGCTTCCACCATTTTAAGCAAATTACGGTGGGTGGCAGCAACAACACGCACATCCAGCTTTATGGGGCGCTGCGCGCCTACACGGGTTATTTCCTTCCCTTCCAGCACACGCAAAAGACGCACCTGGGCCGCAAGAGAAAGCTCCCCCACTTCATCTAAAAAAAGCGTGCCGCCATTTGCCTGCTCAAAAAAACCTGCGTGGCTGGTGTTGGCACCTGTAAAGGCCCCACGTTCATGCCCAAAAAGCTCGCTGTCCATAAGGCTTTCTGCAATAGCCCCGCAATTTACCACCACAAGCGGAAAAGCCCTTCTGGGAGACTGGCTGTGCAGCGCACGCGCCACCAGCTCTTTCCCTGTGCCGGTTTCCCCCATAACAAGCACTGTAGTATCACTGCCTGCCACTTTTTGCACCTGCTTCCACACCTGCGCCATAGCACTGCCCTGGGTGAGCAAGGGCAAGTCTTCCTCTATATCCACCGTGCTTTCTGGCACAGAAGATATGGGCATCATGTAGGAAAGAATACCAGAAAACGGGGTGAGAATATCCAGCAGAAAATTACCGTCTGCTGTGCAAAAAGAGTCTGGTGTTTCAGAAAACATACTGCAATAAAAGCAGATGCCTTCCTTCATGACAAGCCGGGCAGTAAGAATACTGCGCACAGCGTCGTACCGGTCTATAAGCCAGGTATCGTCATCGCTCCCTTCTACACGTTCAGGCACAATATTAAACGAAGGCGTTTCCGGATTGGCGGTTAACGCATCTGGAATTTGCCTAAAATCCATATACCGCTTTTCTAAAAGCAGCACAGGCCCCTGCCTGGTAATTTCTACCAGGGGCAATACAGCACCCGTGATAATATTGACATAACTGGCATGGAGCACATCTACCTTTACAGAGCGGGAGCGCAATTCTTCAAACAAGTACGAAAAAGATTCGTACAGCTCTGAGCGTTGGTAAATGGCCAGCATGGTTTTGCTGATACCCTGGGCAATTTGTACACTTTCACTATCATGAGAAAATGGCATGGCACACCTTGGGGGTATTGGCAGTCTGAAGGCAAGCCCTAAAAGGGTTTGTCATGCATCCGGGCAAACCCCTTTAAGGTTTATACTACAGCAATTTTTCAATTTCCGCTTCTAATGCCTCCGGGGGCATGGCCGGGGCAAAACGTGCCACAACATTGCCTTTGCGGTCTATAAGGAATTTGCCAAAATTCCACTTAATATCAGCAGGCCCATTGTCCGGGGTGTATTGCTTTACCATTTCCGCAAATTTAGCGGTTTCTTCATTCCCTGTATCTTCCGGGGCTTGCTGTTTCAGCCACACATACAAAGGGTCTGCATGCGCGCCATTTACTTCTATTTTGGCAAATTGGGGAAACTTTGTGCCAAAATGTAAGGTGCAGAATGTGGTAATTTCTGCATCTGATTCCGGGGCCTGTTCTAAAAACTGGTTACAGGGGAAGTCTAAAACAACAAAACCTTTGTCTTTCAGCTTTTCATACAAGCTTTCCAAAGCTTCATACTGTGGGGTAAGGCCACACTTTGTTGCGGTGTTCACAACCAGCGCTACCTTGCCAGCATACTGCCCAAGCGAAACGCTGTTTCCATCCTTCCCTTTCACTGTAAAATCATACAGATTCATACTATTCTCCTATAGGTTAGAGCATTTCCGTTAATAAACGCGAAATGCTCTGGCGGCTGCGAAAGCAGACGCCCGTTGCGAGAAGTAGGCGAAATTTATTTTCGCCGTCACGACGAAGCAAACGTGCCTTTTGAAAATTATCGTAACTTGTTGCGATAATTTTCAGAATGTTCTAAAGAGCTGAGGCAAAGATGCGTTTGTGGCTGCGCCACCCATACCCATTTACACCATAAAAATAAGGGAAAAAACACCCTGTGTCAAATACGCAGACAGGGCGGGCGTATAAAGTATACGCCCGCCCTGTTTTTTCAACTATATTTTCTATGTGGATTACTGCCTTACTTCCGAAACAGCAGCAGGCCGCAGCATGGCGGTTAAAGGTGCTGGGTTGGGGTTTTGGAAAATGGCCTCATACGGGGCATCCAGCGCTAAAGGCAAAACCTCATCCGCATGGTCTACAAAGATAATATGCAGGGATTTTAAAATTTCCTCTGGCACATCTTTTAAATCTTTCTCATTTTGCGCAGGAATAAGCACAGTCGCCATGCCCACACGCCTTGCTGCCAGCAGTTTTTCCCTAAGCCCGCCAATGGGCAGCACGCGCCCGCGCAGGGTTATTTCCCCTGTCATGGCAAGGTCGTTTTTCACAGGAATGCCAAGCAGAGCAGAACTTATAGACGTTGCAAGCGCAATGCCCGCAGAAGGGCCATCTTTAGGGGTTGCCCCTTCTGGCACGTGGATATGCAGGTCTATATCCTTATGGAAATCCGGCCGCAAACCCAAAGCTTCCGCACGCGAGCGCACATACGAAAGAGCCGCCTGTGCAGATTCCTTCATGACATCGCCCAAGTGCCCTGTGATGATAATTTTGCCGGAACCAGGCATGGGCGTTGTTTCCATATACAAAATTTCGCCGCCACGGTCATTAAAGGCAAGCCCCGCGCATAAACCAATGTGCGGCTCATTTTCCCGCTCCCCAAAACGGTATTTTTTTATGCCCAAAAAGGAATGCAGGTTTTGCAGCGTTACAGCCACACACGGCGTATCTGCTTTTTCTGTTTGCTCTTCTTCCTTTTTGCCGCCTTTTGCCACGGCTGCCCCCTCCAGCTCTTCTGCCGACATGGCTTCTTCAAAGCCCCCCAGTACATCTTCTGGCATACCTTCTGGCATATTTTCCGGCATATTTTCCGGCACAAGCACAGGCACGGGTAAATCTGGGTTTTCCGTTACAAGGCGCACCGCCACTTTGCGGCACAAAGCGGCAATTTCCCGCTCTAAATTCCGCACGCCAGCCTCCCGCGTGTACGAGCGTATTACCTCTAACAGCGCGCTGTCTGAAATGCGGATATTCCCCGGCTTTAAGCCATGCGCCTCTATTTGCTTGGGCAAAATAAAATTGCGGGCTATGCGGGTTTTTTCTGTTTCCAAGTAGCTTGAAAGATGGATAATTTCCATCCTGTCCAGCAAGGGTGCCGGTATACCATTCAGCGAATTTGCGGTGGTAATAAAAAATATTTGGGATAAGTCATAGTCCATATCCAAGTAATGGTCTGCAAAAGTATTGTTCTGCTCCGGATCCAGCACTTCCAGCAGCGCACTTGCCGGGTCTCCCCTGAAGTCTGCTGTCATTTTATCTATTTCATCCAAACAGAACAAGGGATTATTGTACTTTGCCCGTTTCAGGGACATAAGTATTTTGCCGGGCATGGCGCCAATATAGGTTCTTCTATGGCCTCGTATTTCTGCCTCGTCCCGCACACCACCCAAAGAAAGCCGCACAAATTCCCGCCCTGTTGCCCGCGCCACACTTTTAGCAAGCGAGGTTTTCCCCACACCGGGGGGGCCTACAAAGCACAAAATAGGGCCTTTTAACGTGCCAGAAAGACGCTGTACAGCCAAATATTCCAAAATACGCTCTTTGGGCTTTTCCAAGCCATAATGGTCTGCATCCAGCATGGCTGCGGCTTCTTTTATATTGATATGGGTTTCCTTTGTTTCATTCCACGGTAAATCCAGCACCCAGTCCAAATAATTGCGCAGCACCGTATACTCTGGAGAAGAAGGCTGTATATGCCGCAGCTTCTTTACTTCCCGTATGGCCTTCTCCCGTGCATCTTCCGGCATGTTTTTTTCTAACAGCCGCTTTTCTATATCCACAAGCTCTGCCTGGGGGTCATCCTCCCGGCCCATTTCCTTCTGGATAGCCTTTATCTGCTCGCTTAAATAATATTCCCGCTGGTTACGTTCCATCTGGGTTTTAACACGGTTTTTAATAGTTTTTTCCAAATTAGAAACCGCCATTTCCCCACCCAACAGCTCAAACACCTTGGTTAAACGCTTATATGGCTCTAACTGCTCCAGCACTTCCTGCTTGCGGGGGTATTCCACCTTTAAATGCGGGATAAGCGCATCTGCCAGACGCCCCATGTCCCTTAAACCCGCTATTGCCGCCATTTGCTCATGGCTGATAAGCTTATTGCCTTTCCCAAACTCTTCCAGCGCCTCATGGGTTGCACGCACCAATGCTTCCCGCTCTTCAGGTGAAGGTGGGGTATCCCCTTCGCCAACCTGCAATTCCGGCACCTGATGCGTCACCACCACAGGGTACGGCGCATCCCCAAACACCAAATCTCCCTTGGCTGTGGGGTCTAAAGTTTCCCAATGCGCCCTGTACAAACCTTCAAACAGCACCTTTATGCTGCCATCTGGCAAACGCAATACCTGCAAAATACGGCTGACAACCCCCATGCGGTACAAACCCGTCACACTGGGCTTTTCCTCCACCGCCTCCCGCTGCGTCACCAGAAAAATACGCTTGTCATACGCCGCCAAAGCACTTTCTATAGCCTTAATGGACGCATCACGCCCCACAAACAGCGGCATAATGGCATGGGGAAACATGACCACTTCCCGAAGCGACATAACAGGCATGGCTATGCCCTGCGTTGCTGCCGCTGGCGTGTTTTTGGAGAATAAACCCATGTGAAACCCCTTTTTTTTGGGGGGGATAATCCCCCCCAAACCCCCTTATTGCCGTGAGGGTGCCGCGATTTTTTTGGCTATATTCTTACAAATTTCTTCTGTCTTTACCTGACGTTTTCACTACACCCACAAGCTGACAGCCAAAAAAAACGCGGCACCCTCACGGAATAAAGCGATTTGGAAAGATTTTTCTCTCAATTCAGAACTAGGAGCAACCGGAAATACTTACATATAGATAAAACTTGTGCAATCCCAGCCCGCCAAAATTATAAAGTTTTTTGGTGGAGGGGGATGGGGGTTTGGGAGAGAGGGATACCCTCGCCGCGCAGCGCACGCGAGGTCGGGCTTTGCCCGCCGAAGCGTGAGGCCGTACCCCACAGG
>CAZPTC010000016.1:0-17580 GCA_964589455.1 uncultured Desulfovibrionaceae bacterium
CCCACCACAAACTGCAAGCCACCATCGGCCAGCACAAGTTTATCGCCCGCATGCAGGGTGGCAAGCAAAGCGGCATTGTCAAAAGGCATACAGGGCATGGTATCGCCCTTTTCTGGAGCCCCAAGCACCAGCATATCCCCTTTGGAAACTGTAAGTGTGCCTTCTGGTATAACGCCTATGCGTATTTTGGGGCCTGGCAAGTCTTGTATAATGGTAATGGGAACAGCACGCTCACCCTCAATAGCGCGTATGTCTTCTACAAGCTGGGTGAAAAAGGCAACATCGCCATGGGAAAAATTTAGCCGGAAAATGCTCACACCAGCCCCCACCAACGCATCCAATGTCTCACGCTTGCAAGAGGCAGGGCCAATTGTCGCAATAATTTTTGTCCTCATGGCATCCCTTTCCTTTTTGAAATTTTCTTTATTATGCCAAAGTTTCACGCCATTGTCGAGCATTTTAGGGGCGCACAAGATTGTGAGAGAAAGTGGGAAATCGTACCGATAAAAAAATAATTAAAGTTTTTTTTGAAAGGCTGGTGGGCTTTTGGAAGAATTTACACCCACATGGTGTAGCACCACGCAGCACATGTAAAGCTAAATACTGCCCGTTTGTACAACAAAAAATACTCACAGAGAGTAAGGTCAGACGCCACATATCCTATTACATAAAAAAACTTTCCTTGCTCTGCGTTAACACATTCTAAGCTCTTCTGTGCGCTTGACAGAAACTTGCTTTTGGAGGAAAGTGGGAAAAAGTGGTAAGAAGTGGTAGAAAAGACCATTTCCATAGTGTTTAGAAGACAAAAACGGCCCCTCTGGAAAAAAAGTATGTATTTTCGCGGTAGAAGCACACGAAACATAGACCCTAAAGCACGCCTTATGCTGCCCCCAGATTTCAGGGAAAGCTTAATAGCGCGCCATGCGGCCTATTTAAAAGCGCAGAATACCGCGGGGATAAATGAAACAGGCTATGCAGAACAGGCAGGCCAGATTGGGGGAAGCGAGGCTAACGGGTGTATTTTACCGCCAGAGCAAGCAGGCTCACTGGTTCAGGTGGCGGCAAAATGCGTGCTCACCACGTACGATACCTGCCTTGTGGCCTTCCCGTGGGAAGACTGGCTGGACTTGGAAAACAAGTTTGCGCGCCTGCCTAATCCATCGCCAGAAGTGAGGGCATTCCGCCGCCTCTTTTTGGGCGGTGCAGAAGTGCAGGAAGCAGATGCCCAGGGTCGCATACGTCTTTCCCAAGATCACAGAGAATACGCACGTATAGAAAAAGACGTGGTGCTTATGGGTCTTGTGAACCGCTTTGAAATATGGAACCCGCAAATGCTCCGGAATTCTCTGGAGAACCATGATATTTCCCGTGTAACAGAAGAGTTAGCCCATAGTGGCATTGATTTTCAGCTATAAACTAACCCGGCTTTTTGCAAAGCCATTTTATACAATACTATGCAAAACGTGGCAGAAATCCATATACCTGTGCTGCTTCCTGAAGTTATGGAAGCTCTTGCGCCGCGCCCTGGGGGCAGATATGTGGATGGCACACTGGGTCTTGGTGGGCATACCTCTGCACTTTTGGAGCGCACAGAAGGTAAGGCACTTGTATGCGGCATGGACAGGGACGAAGAAGCTCTTGGTCTGGCCAAAGAACGCCTTGCTGTGTACGGCAATGCCTGCGCATTTTTCCATGCGCCTTTTAAAGCCGCGCCAGAGGCCCTTGCTACCCTTGGCTGGGATACAATAGACGGCGCTTTGCTGGATTTAGGGGTTTCATCCTTACAAATTGATACGCCTGAACGGGGTTTTAGCTTTTTGCATAATGGCCCTTTAGATATGCGCATGGACAAAGGGCGCGTACTCGCTGGCAATGCCATAACAGAAAGTGCCGCGCATTTTATTGCCCATGCAGATTTTAACACACTGCGCCGCGTTATTGAAGAATACGGGGAAGACCCGCAGGCAGGCCGCATAGCCCGTGCCATTATAGAGGCGCGGGAAAAAGCCCCCATTGAAACAACCGGGCAACTGGCGGATATTGTGTTTAAAGCGTACCCGCCCAAATGGCGTGCCACAGCGCGTAATCACCCTGCTACAAGAACATTCCAGGCACTGCGCATGGCCGTGAACGATGAACTTGGTCAGCTTTCTGCCTTTTTAGACGCTATTTTCCCTTTCCTTGCTGCTGGGGCGCGTTTAGCCATTATTTCCTTCCATTCTCTGGAAGACCGCATAGTTAAACAGCGCTTCCGCAAATGGGCAACAGCGTGCGTATGCCCGCCGTATCAGCCACGCTGCACTTGCGGCCACAGCCCAGAAGTAAAAATTCTTACCCCTAAGCCCATACAGGCTAATCAGGAAGAAGTGCGCGCTAATCCTCGTGCTTCCAGCGCTAAGCTGCGTGTGGCAGAAAAACTGCCTGCGCCACTGCCTGAAGATACAGCCCTCGCAGTAAAAAATGGAGGGGGCGCTGTATGAAGTCTTCTACACTGGGAAATGGGGCCTGGCTTCTTGTTTTGCTTATTTCGCTTATGTTCAGCATGATTATGGGGCTTGGCCTTGTGTGGATAAGCATTGACAGAAATGACACGGTATACGCCATACGCCAACTGCAAATTGCGGTAGAAAATGCAGAAGAGCATTGTGCCAAGCTGGAAGTGGAGCGGGACAGCCTGCTTTCCCCTTATGAGCTTGGGGTAAAAGCCAAACAACTGGGTATGGGCATGGCAGACCCTGGCCAGGTAAGGCGTCTGGAACACTATATGAGCCCCGGAACAGCAGATACAACACCACAGAAAGAAGATGGGAAATAATATGAGCCAAAAACCTTTTAACCCGCGTGCTGACCAGGCCGGCCCAAACCGCATACGCCCGGGCTCTGCCAAAGCTTCCGGCAAAAGCTCTGCTGGCAAGGCTTCTGCGCGCACGTCTTCCAAGGCTGGCAATTCTGCCAGTTTTGGCGGTTCTGGCGCTTCCGTTGGCTCAGTGGCACCTGGTAAACTCCCCGGTAATACTTATGGCAGCAGCAAAAAAAGCAGCCCCGCACGTGTACGCAAAAGCCCCACGCGGGATATTGCGGAAAAAAATATTGCCCGTATGGATGTAAAAAGCCTGCAAAATGGCAAAAATGGCCAAACTGCTCAGGCAAGCCAGCGCAAAAAACCTAATGCTTCGCCCAAAAAACATGAAAATGGTGAAAAAAAGTCTTCTTGGAAAGATTTTAATTGGCTGGACTTTCGTTTTCAAATGGCAGCCATGCTTTTTATTGCCATCTGGGCAGTATTATGGGGCCGTGCCTTTTATGTGCAGCTTATTGCCGGGCCAGACTTAGCCTACCAGGCAGGTAAACAGCATACATACACAGAACTTGTAGAAGGCCGCCGTGGCAGCATTTTAGACCGCAATGGCCAGGTACTGGCCCGCAGTGTAGAATGCCGCTCTGTTTACGCCAACCCCAAAACTGCCAGTTTTACCCAGGAAGAAGCCACATTTCTTGCAGAAACCCTGGGGCTTACCCCAGACTATGTGAATGGCCAACTTTCCCAAAATCGTTCCTTTGTATGGCTGGCCCGCAAAATAGACGACGCAACAGCCTCAAAAATACAGGCCGCCAATATACAAGGTATTGGCCTTTCGCGCGAATTTGAGCGCGTATACCCCTTTAAGCACCTTGCAGGGCAATTACTGGGCTTTGTGGGCTTAGACAATGTGGGTTTAGAGGGCTTGGAGCGTTCTTTTGAAAGCACACTTGCCGGCATTAACCAAAAAAATGTTGTGCAACGAGATGCCACAGGCCGTGCCTTTTATATGGATGATAGCAGCGCTGTACAGGGTAAAGACATACGTGTGACACTGGATATACAAATACAGTTTATTGCGGAAGATGTTATTGCAGAAGCCGTGCAGAATGCAAAAGCCAGTTGGGGTGGTGTGCTGGTGGTAGAAGTAGAAACTGGCGATGTCCTTGCCTGGGCGCAATACCCTTTCTTTAACCCCAATAACTACAGAAAATCCTCCCCCGCGCAGTACCGTAACCGTTTGGCAGCAGACGCTCTGGAGCCGGGTTCTACGTTTAAACCTTTCCTTATGGCAGCCGCTTTAGAAGAAGGTATTGTCACCAAAGACACCGTATTCAACTGCGAAAATGGGATCTGGAAAACTAAATATATCACTATACGGGACGATGGCCGCGCGTATAAAGATATAAGCGCTTCAAAAATACTCAGTTACTCCAGCAATATAGGTGTTGCAAAAATTGCCTTGGAACTTGGAACCGCCAAATTTCATGAGTACCTTAGTCGTATGGGCTTTGGTGCGCGTACAGGCATTGGCGTGGGCGAAAGCCGCGGTATTGTGCGCTCCCCACAAGAATGGAGCGAAGTTGACCTTATGACCTCTGCCTTTGGACAAAGCCTTTCTACAACGGCCATACAAATGGCACAGGGCTACACAATATTAGCCAATGGCGGCCTGTTTAAGCCTTTGCGCCTTGTGATTGATGAAGACGCCAACGCTGAAGATGCAGAACAACGTGTGCTGAGCGAAAAAACAGCCAACACAGTTATGACCATGCTGCAGGACGTGGTGGATGGCGATGGCACAGGCAGCCGCGCCCGTATCAACGGGATACGTGTGGCAGGCAAAACAGGCACAGCCCAAAAAGCTTCGGCTGATAAAAATATCGGATACGGGCAAGACCGCATGGCAAGCTTTGCAGGCATAGTACCCGCTGATAAGCCCCGCTATGTTATTATTGTTATGTTGGATGAGCCTTCTGCCGGTACATACGGTGGTGTTTTAGCCGCGCCTGTATTCCAAAAAGTGGCAAGCCGTACCCTGGCCTATGGCGGTTATTTGCCAGATGTTGTCTTTGCGCAGGAAAAGCCCACAACTGCAACAACTGGGGCTTCTGCAAAAACACCAGGCAAAGATCAAAAAGGCCAGAAAGACAATAAAAATGCGCAAGATAAAAAGCCAGCAGCCGCCCATGCAGAAAATTGTATGCCCAATGTAGAAGGCATGAGTGTGCGCCGCGCTATGGAAACCTTAGCCCCGTATGGTATTGTGCCAGAAGTACGCGGTGAAGGGCAAATTATTGCCAGGCAGGAACCTGCTGCGGGTACAAGCCTGGATACAGAAGTTGACACACTGGAAGCGGCTAACATGGTTTCAGATAATAGCGGAAAAAATCTTGTCACCTACCCGGGCGCAGTGCTTTGGCTAGCGGAGTAAATATGCGATCAACACTGGAAATGCTTTGCCGTTCTTTGCGCTACGAAGCGCGCCGCGTTTGTACAGACTCCCGCAAGGTGTTGCCTGGCGATATTTTTGTGGCTTTGCCTACACCTTCCGGCCCTGCCAACCCTAAAAAAGATGAAAGCTTTAAGCATGTGATTGATGCGTTCCAAAGGGGGGCCTCTACCCTTGTATGCCAGCCTGGGCAGGAAATTGCGGCAACCCCGTACCTTGGCTCAGAAACAGACAGAAACGAGCAGGTTGTGCTTAATAATCCCCGCTACGCCCTTGGGGAAATAGCCAAAGCCCTGTATGGCGAGCCAGATTTTCCGCTTATAGGCATAACAGGCACAAATGGCAAAACAACGTGCGCCTTTATGTTGGAATATTTACTGAATCACCACCCTCTGCCCAAAAAAGAGGGCGGCTTTTATGCGCCCAAAACGGGCCTTATGGGCACCATTTTTTATCGCTGGCCTCACCATTGTCAGGAAGCCCCCCTTACCACGCCAGACTGCCTAACCCTGCACCAGTCCCTGCATTCTATGGGTCTGGAAAAAGTGGGCGCTGCCATTATGGAAGTAAGCTCCCATGCCCTGCATCAGGAGCGCGTGGCCGGGCTTTCTTTCTCTGGGGCGCTGTTTACTAACCTTACCCAAGACCATTTAGATTATCACCTGGATATGGAAGACTATTTTGCGGCTAAAGCTGCGCTTTTCCGCACCCAGCCTTTCCCAGACAAAGCTATGGCAATAAATGGGGATGACCCTTATGGCCGCCGCTTATTAGAAGAATTTCCCACTGCATGGGCCTATTTTCTGCTTAAAGAAGGGGATCAGCCAACGTATACACATACAGGCCCCTCTCTTACAGGAACTTTGCTTAGCCTGACACCAAACGGCTTTCACCTTGCAGTGCGGTATGTGCAGGCAGATAAAACTTTGGAATGGGAAATAAAATCGCCGCTTGTGGGAGAGCATAATGCCGCCAATATGCTTGGGGTTATGGCTATGGCGCTTGCCTTGGGCATGAAGCACAGCCATCTTGCCTGCCTTGCACAATTTACTGGCGTGCCGGGTCGCTTGGAACGCATTGCGCCAGAAAGCGGCAAAGCTCTGTTTGTCGACTATTCCCACACACCAGATGCGCTTTCTCACGCCATTTCTTCCCTGCGCAATTCTGGCTTTACACGCATTATCACCGTGTTTGGCTGTGGCGGGGACAGAGACAGGAAAAAACGGCCTCTTATGGGGCAAATTGCGGCAGAACTTTCGGATATTGCGGTGCTTACCTCTGATAACCCCCGCACAGAAGACCCGGAACAAATTATGGACGATGTGGCCTTATCTTCTGCCCCCAACCATTACCGCGAGGCAGACAGAAAAAAAGCCATTGCCCTTGCCTTTAACCTTATGCAAGAAGGCGATGCCCTGCTTGTAGCAGGTAAAGGCCATGAAAATTACCAGATTATTGGCACAACAAAACACCACCTGAGCGACGCAGAAACGCTTCTGGAACTCGCAAGCAAAGCGCAATAGAAGGAAATTTTTGTGGATACCAAGCTTGATGACCTTCTTTCTCTCCTGCCTGAAGCAAGCGGGATACGCCTGGAACAGGGGTCTGCTTCTGCTGGCAGTGTGCATGTGCTGGGTGCCAGTACAGACAGCCGCCTAGCAAAGCCTGGACACCTTTTTGTGTGCCTGGAGGGGGAACATACTGACGGTCACAACCATGCCGTGCAAGCTGTAGAAAACGGCGCAGTTGCCCTTTTGGCAAGGCGTAACCCGCTTCTTGGCACTACGCAGGAAGGCAAGGCCGCGGTCATACTCTGCACAGAAGCATGCCCGCCTCTTACTGCGCTTATGCTGCTGGCGCAAGCCATGCGCAGGCATTTCCACGGTAAAGTGGTGGGCATAACAGGCACGGCAGGCAAAACAACAGTAAAAGAAATGCTGGCCCATGTACTTGCCCAAAAAGGCAAAACAGGCCGCAATCCCCTTAATCTTAATACACAAATTGGTCTTTCTACCTCCATACTTAACATGGATATGGACGAAGACTTTTGGGTAATGGAAGCAGGCATAAGCCACCCCCATGACATGGAAGAACTTGGCGTTATCCTGAAGCCTGATATTGCCGTTGTGCTCAATGTGGGCAGTGCGCATACAGAATTTCTTGGGGATAAAGGTGTTGCCTACTATAAAAGCCGCCTTTTTGCCTACCTTGCCCCGCATGGCGTAGGGCTTTACAGCGCAGATTACCCAGAACTTGTTCACGCGGTAGAACACCTTGCGTGTTCCACCGCCCAAAACCTTTTGTCCTTTGCTGTGGATACCCCACATATCCCAGACACTGGCCCAGCTTCAGCCCAGGCGCGCAATGCGCATTTTGTAGCCAGCTATCAGGGTATGGACGCAAAGGGGCATGGCCTTTTTTCCTTCCGCGAGGCTGTTCAGCCAGAAGGAGAAGCCCCCTTTCTCTTTACCTGCCCGCTTTATGGGGCCTATGGTGCAGAAAATATAGCGGCGGTTGCGGCTGTGGCGTTTTTACTTGGCCTTAGCCAGGAAGAAACAGCCAAAGGCCTTGCCACTGTTACTTTGCCGCCCCAGCGTATGCGTCAGGTGCAAAAGGGTGGTTGGCATATTTTAGATGATTCCTATAACGCCAATCCGCTTTCCTGCGCACGCATGGTAGAGGCGGCAGCAAACCTTGCAAAAGCACATACCTTACCGCTTGTCTGCGTTATGGCAGAAATGAAAGAATTGGGGGCAGAGGCCCAGACAGCCCATACCCAATTAGGGCGCGATATAGCAAAGGCAGCGCCTGCCGCGGTATTCTGGCTTGGTGGGTATAAGGCAGAAGTTTTAGAAGGGTTAAAAGAAGCACTCTATACTGGGCGCTTCAGCTATGTAAAAGAACCCTGCCGCTTTATAGATGCCTTCTGCGCTTGGCAAAAAAATGCCGGGCATGACCAGCATGGGCAAGATGGCGGGGTCATTTTATTTAAAGGCTCCCGCACCAATAAAGTAGAAACACTTGTGGCAGCCTTTGAGGCATATATATTGCAAAAACAAAGTCTTAACGGGACAAACAGAGGATAATAGGGGAAACAGGAGAAGACATGCTGTATAATCTCTTAGTGCCACTCAGCGCAGAAATCGGGCCGCTGAACATTTTCCGCTATATCACGTTCCGGGCGGCGTGGGCCATGCTGTTTGCGCTTGGTCTTGTTATCCTTTTTGGGCCTCCGCTCATCCGGGCCCTGCACAGACTAAAATTTGGGCAAAATATCCATGAAGATGTTGTGGCCCATAAAGAAAAAGCCGGTACCCCCACTATGGGCGGCCTGCTTATTGGTTTTGGTGCTATTGTAAGCACCCTTTTATGGGCAGACCTTACCAATGTGTATATATGGCTTACACTCTTTGTTTTTGTGGGTTTTGGGTTTGTGGGCTTTTTGGACGATTACCTTAAAATCCGCGGCCATCACAACAAGGGGCTTTCGCCCAAGGGTAAGCTTGCCCTGCAAATTTTGGTAGCAGGCATTGCAGTTTTTCTTCTGCTTATGGAACCTGCTTACTCCAGCAAGCTTGCCGTGCCGTTTTTTAAAGATGTACAGCCAGATTTAGGGCTTTTTTACATACCTTTTGCTATGGTAGTTATGGTGGCGGCTTCTAATGCCGTAAACCTTACAGACGGCCTGGATGGTCTGGCAATTCTGCCTGTTGTGGTAAGTGTGGGCGTGTACGCCATTTTTATCTATGTGGCAGGCCACGCGCAATTTGCCCAGTATTTACAAATCTCCAGTGTGCCTGGTCTTGGTGAAGTGGCGGTTTTTTGTGGGGCCCTTATGGGCGCTGGCCTTGGCTTTTTATGGTTTAATGCCCAGCCCGCAGAAATTTTTATGGGCGATGTAGGCTCCCTAAGCCTTGGCGGGGTAATTGGCTTTTTGGCTGTACTTTGCAAGCAGGAGCTTATTCTTATTCTTGTGGGTGGTATTTTTGTTATAGAAACCCTCTCCGTCATGCTGCAAGTGGGGTACTTTAAATGGTCTGGCGGTAAACGCATATTCCGCATGGCCCCTTTGCATCACCATTTTGAACTTAAAGGCTGGAAAGAATCTAAAATCATTGTGCGCTTTTGGATTATTTCTGTTATTTTTGCCCTTCTTTCTCTCTCTGTCCTGAAAATACGGTAACTGCCATGTCATGTAATCCTGCCCTTCTTCCACCCATTAACAACAAAACCCGCGCCCTGGTTGTAGGCGCTGGGCGTTCTGGCCAGGCGGCTGCACGTCTTTTGCGTCATATTGGCGCCTCTGTGCGTGTGCTGGAGCAAAAACAGCCTGACCCCGCCTTTGCTGAATGGGCTGCGGCCAATAATGTGCGTTTGGTTGTAGGCGAACATAAGCCGGAAGATTTTTTTGGCGCGGATATTCTTGTGCCAAGCCCCGGTGTGGCGCTTGCCCAAATTGAGCCATTGCTGCCTTTGGCTAACAAGCCGGAAGTTCTGGCAGAAACCGAACTTGCGTGGCGCTTTTTACAGGGCGAACCTGTTATTGGCATTACAGGCACAAGCGGCAAAACCACCACCACAAGCCTTTGCGGCGCTATGCTACAGGCACGCGGCCTTACGGTGTTTGTGGGGGGCAATATTGGCACCCCGCTTTCTGAATATGTGCTGGCGCGCCTTCAAAACAGCACCCCAAAAGCGGATGTTATTGTGCTGGAGCTTTCTTCTTTCCAGCTTCAAACCTGCCAAAGCCTGAGGCCAAAAGTGGGTGTTCTGCTGAATATTTCTGAAAACCATTTGGATTACCACGCGGATATGAAGGAATATATTGAAGCTAAAATGCGCCTTTTCCGCTGCCAGACCAAGGAAGATTTTGCGCTCTTTGGCCCCAGCCTGCGCGGATTACCCAATAATTTCAGCTTGGCAGGCCAGATTAAATACCTGGACTTTGACACTAACCGCTTCCCTTTTTCCCCGCTTTTTGGCCCCCATAATGTCCATAATGCAGAGGCGGCGTTTCAGGCAGCCAAGGTTTTTGGCGTGACAGAAGAAAACGCGGCTAAGGCTCTGGCGGGTTTTAAGCCTTTGGAGCACAGGCTGGAAAAGGTGGCGGAGCATAAAGGCATTTTGTATGTCAATGACTCCAAATGCACCACAGTAGAAGCGCTGCGTGTGGCTTTAAATGCCTTTGAACGTCCCATTGTGCTGCTTGCCGGCGGTAAATTTAAAGGGGGCGATTTAGAAAGTCTGCGCCCCCTACTTACAGAAAAAGTGCGCGCTGTATGCCTGTATGGGGCCTACAGAGAAACTTTTGCTAAAGCGTGGGACGGCGCAAGCCCACTAGAGTACCGCGAAAAACTGGACGAAGCCCTGCCCCTTGCCCAAAGCCTTGCCAAGGAAGGGGATGTTATTTTGCTTGCACCTGCTACAGCCAGTTTTGACCAATACAAAGACTATCTGGCGCGTGGCGAGCATTTTAAAACCCTTGTGCATGCCTTTACAGAAAAGGGAGGCGCTTTATGAGCCAAACAACGGGAATTGCAAGCCCCCAAAAGGCTAATGCCCGCCGCAAGCATAATGCGCCTGCCCCCTCCTTGCTGGAGCGCTGGCAAACCCATAATGCCGGTTCTATAGACTGGTGGCTTCTGGCTCTTACCCTTGTGCTGCTTTGCCTTGGCCTTATTATGGTGCTCAGCGCAAGCGGTGTTGTGGGCGAGCGTTTGGCGGACGACAAATACCTTTTTTTCAGACGCCAGCTTATGTTTGCGGGTGTTGGCCTTGTGGGTGTATGGATTTTAGCCTCCATACCCAGAGATATATTGAATAATCTGGCCTACCCTGCCCTTTTTGCGGCTTTTGTCTTACTTTTGCTCTGCCTTTCTCCCATAGGAACCAAGGTAAATGGTGCCAGCCGCTGGATACCAATTGGCCCCTTTTCTTTGCAGCCTATGGAATTTGCCCGCATAGCTCTTGTGCTCTATCTGGCGTATTTTATGAGCACCAAACAGCCTCTTGTGCGCACCTTTTCTAAAGGGGTTATACCGCCTTTTGCTGTTACAGGTGTGCTTTGTTGCCTTTTGCTTTTGCAGCCGGACTTTGGCGGCGCAGTTATTATGGTGGCCCTGCTGTTTTTTATGTGTCTGGTGGGCGGCACACGCTTTATTTATCTTTTCTGTGCCTTGGCTATGGCAGGTTTAGCTGCCGGTGCTCTGGTGCTGTATTCCCCTTACCGAGTGCGGCGTCTTTTAGCCTTTTTAGACCCCTTTGAAGATGCCCTGGATTCCGGGTACCAGCTTGTGCAGTCGCTCTTTGCGCTTGGCAGTGGCGGATTTTTTGGCGTAGGCATGGGCAATTCCATGCAAAAAATGACCTACCTGCCAGAAGCCCATAATGACTTTATTATGGCCGTTGTGGGGGAAGAGCTGGGCTTTATAGGCATAACCCTTATTATGCTGCTGTTTGCCATGCTTTTTGCCCGCTGTTACCGCATTGTCATGGGGCAGGAAAATTTACGCGATAAACTTACAGCCTTTGGCCTTACCCTTATTTTAGCGCTTGGCGCAGCCCTTAATCTGGCTGTGGTTATGGGTATGGCCCCGCCCAAGGGTGTTTCTATGCCCTTTATCAGCTACGGGGGCAGTTCCCTTATTGCCAGTATGGCCTGCATTGGGCTTTTACTCAACTATTCCCGAACTATGAGAGAATGACCATGGCCCTGCGTATTATCCTTACAACAGGTGGCACTGGCGGCCACATATTCCCGGCTCTGGCCTTTGCAGAAGCCGTACGCAAAGCGCGTCCCGAAACGGAGCTGCTCTTTGTGGGCGGCCTTTATGGGCCAGAGGCAGATTTAGCCGCCAAAGCAGGCCTGCCTTTTAAAGCCTTGCCTGCCAAGGGTTTATTGGGCCGCGGGGTAAAAAACGCGCTGCCTGCTCTGTGGTCTGTTGTGCAATCTATAAAGCTGGCGCGTACCATTATCAATGAATTCAAGCCAAATTTAGTAATAGGCTTTGGCGGATACGCCGCTTTTGCCACTGTATTTGCCGCCACGCAAAAACATATTCCCACTGCCTTGCATGAGCAAAACGCCTTTGCAGGGTTAAGCAACCGTGTTTTAGGCAAAAGGGTGGACAAAGTATTTCTTTCTCTTCCTCTTGCCCCGTATAAAGACAATAAAGACTTTTTCCCCAAGGAAAAATGCCTGCTTACAGGTAATCCCATACGCGAAGGCATACACGCCACTGCAAACAGAGAAAACCTTGCGCCATTTTTGCTTGTCATGGGTGGCAGCCAGGGTGCGCGGGCTATTAATACCCTTATGTTAAGCCTTATCCCCCACTTGCAAAAAGCAGGCATACCCTTTTTGCATCAATGCGGCAAAACTGATTACCCCCGCATGAAGGAAGCTTATACAAACCTTGGTTTAAGCGAAGCTGAGCAAGAGCTGTGCCTTACCCCCTTTATTGAAGATGTGCCACAAAGCCTTGCTACTTCTACATTGGCGCTTTGCCGCTCTGGGGCCACCACACTGGCAGAACTTTGCGCAGCGGGTTTGCCTTCTGTGCTTATCCCCTTCCCTTCTGCCACGCATGACCACCAGACAAAAAATGCGCAGGCTCTGCAACAGGCAGGCGCGGCCCTGCTTGTACAAGAGCAGGAGCTTGCGGCAGAAAATGCACCGGATTTTCCCGCTACTCTTGTGGCACTTATAAAAAATACTGCACAATTAACCGCTATGTCCCGCGCTGCCCTAAACCTTGCAAAGCCAGAAGCAGCAGCCACTTTGGCCTTAGAAGCCATACGCCTTGCCGAAAAAGGAAAACAAGCATGACCGAAGCGTTCCGTAACCCCAAAATACGTGTTATCCACATGGTAGGCATAGGTGGAGCAGGCATGAGCGGCATTGCCGAAGTGCTTTTAAACCTTGGCTACAAAGTTGTGGGCTCAGACCTTTCCGATGGTGCAGTTGTGCAGCATTTAAAGGCTTTGGGGGCCACTGTGTATAAAGGGCATGACGCCGCCCATGTGGGGGAACCCCAGGTTATGGTGCGCTCTTCTGCTGTGGGAGACGATAACCCGGAAGTAGAAGCCGCGCGGCAAAAAAATATCCCTGTTATCCCGCGTGCAGAAATGCTGGCAGAACTTATGCGCCTGCGCACAGGCATTGCCATTGCAGGCACACACGGCAAAACCACCACCACAAGCCTTTGTGCCGCTATATTTGATGCAGCAAAACTTGACCCCACAGTTATTATTGGCGGCCTTCTAAATGCGTATGGTGCCAATGCACGTTTGGGTCAGGGGGAATACCTTATTGCAGAGGCGGATGAGTCGGATGGTTCTTTCCTTTGTCTTTTCCCCATCATCAATGTGGTCACTAATGTGGATTATGACCATGTTGACCATTATGGTTCACAGCAGGCTATTGATGAAGCCTTTATCACCTTTATGAATAAAGTGCCTTTTTATGGCACCAATATTGTGTGTATAGACGATGCAGGGGTACGCCGACTTTTACCTTCTGTAAAACGCCCTGTTATCACATACGGTTTTAGCAAAGATGCAGAAATACGTGCAGAACTTATAGAAAGCACAGCCGTTAACTGGTTTAACGTCTACCTGAAAGCAGGCGATGGTACAGAAAATTTACTGGCAGAAATAGAGCTTGCCCAGCCCGGTGTACACAATGTGCTTAATGCCCTTGCCGCTATTGGCGTGGCCTTGGAAGCAGGTATTGACCCCAGTGACTGCGTGTCTGGCCTTGCCCACTTTAGCGGTGTTGGCAGGCGATTTGAAAGAAAAGGCGAAAAATACGACATCGCTATTATTGACGATTACGGGCACCACCCTGCGGAAATTCAAGCCACACTTGCAACATGCGCCCAGGTTTTTCCACAAAGGCGTGTGGTTATGGCCTTTCAGCCCCACCGCTTTACCCGCACCCAAGCTCTTTTTGGCGAATTTTGCCAATGCTTCCAAGGGGTCAGCAAACTTGTACTCACAGAAATTTACGCGGCTTCAGAAAAACCCATACCCGGTGTAAGCGGGGAAAGTTTGGCCCAGGGTATACGGCAGGTTTCTCAAACAGATGTTATTTTTGTGCCCAATTTTGATGCTATGGTAGAGGCTTTGCTTGAAGAGCTAAAACCCGGCGATGTACTTGTTACCCAGGGGGCAGGCAATATCACCACTATTGGCCCGCGCCTTTTAGAATATTGGGAAAGGCAGGCATAATGTTGCGCATTACCCCCACACCATCTCTTGCGGCCCTTACCACACTGGGCATTGGCGGCATTGCTGCCGCCCGTATCCATGTGGACACAAAGGACGCAGAAAATCTGCCCAAAGCTTTGGCAACTCTTGGCTTTGGCTTTGCAGATTGCCGTGTGCTGGGCGGGGGAAGCAATCTTTTGGTACAAGAAGGGGAAATTCCCATTGTCCTTATAAGCCCCCAGGCAGAAGAGGAAAACCACGGCATTTCCCTGCTCAGTGCAGACAATGCCCTTGCGCGGGTGTCTGTAAGCGCGCATACCCCCTTGCCCCTGCTTTTGCAGTTTTGCGCCCAGCACGGGTTTACAGGCTTGGAAGGTTTAGTGGGGGTGCCGGGCAGGGCAGGCGGTGCCATTGCCATGAATGCCGGTGGGTATGGCATGGAAGTGGGTTCTCTTTTGGAAGAACTTACAGTTTTCACACCAGAAAACGGGCTTGTGACACTCAAACGCACAAATGGTGTAAGCCCCTGGCAAAGCAGATACAGGCATTTTTCCCTTGCCATGCCAGGCCAGACAGAGCCGGAAAGTATGCTTATTTTCCAGGCTGTGCTTGCTATGCCCATAACGTCAGCTAACGCTGTTAAAGCCGCCATGCAGCAAAACCTTGCCGCAAAAAAGCAAAGCCAGCCCCTTGGTGAAAAAAGCGCAGGGTGCGTGTTTAAAAACCCTGCCGGGGAATCTGCCGGTAAATTGCTGGATGCAGCGGGCTTTAAGGGCAAAACAAACGGGCCCGTGGCTTTTAGCCAAAAACACGCCAATTTTCTTGTGCATACAGCCAAAAAGCAGGAAAGCGCCGGTGCCTACGCCGCCGCAAAAGAGTTGATAACTGAGGCAAAAGATACTGTGGCCCAAAAAACGGGCATTCACCTGGAATTAGAAGTGAGGGTCTGGCCATGCCCGCTGTTTTAACAAAAAAACCCGTTCCCCGTAATACCTACCATCAGCCAGCAAAAAAAGCGGCTGTTAAACAAGCGCCTGCAAAAAGCGGGGCTTCTGCCACAAAAGGCAAGCAAAGTGAGGCAAAAGCTGCACCAAACTTCCGCAATGGGCTTTTATGGTTTGTAGGTTTGGGTGTTGTACTGCTTCTTGTTT
This sequence comes from uncultured Desulfovibrionaceae bacterium, assembly GCA_964589455.1. Classification (GTDB taxonomy): domain Bacteria; phylum Desulfobacterota; class Desulfovibrionia; order Desulfovibrionales; family Desulfovibrionaceae; genus CAZPTC01. The sequence continues at coordinate 15,614 of CAZPTC010000016.1, forward strand.
TTGCGCTTAGCATGCTGCTTATGAAAGGTTTTTATGCAATTACCAACAGCTCTTTTTTTGCCATAAAAGAAATTCGCGTAGAAGGGGTAAGCCAGACAAGTGTAGAAGAAATTCTTGCAGCTACACATCTGGAACAGGGAAAGAATATTTTTGAAATGCACATACCCGCTATGGAGCAGGCATTACTGCAAAATCCTTGGGTAGAAAAGGTTACTATTAAACGTGTATTGCCCGATACCTTTTTAGTGGATATAAAGGAGAGAGAAGCCCAGTTTTGGATTCTCCGGGATGGCATATTATATTACCTTGATAGTAATGGTCTTATTATTGCGCCTGTTGACAGTGGCAATTTTCGCTCATTACCAACGCTTGATATTGGTCCGGGTGGAGAAGAAGCTATACCGTATCTGCATGACTTCTTGTATGCTATTGAAGCTAAAGACTTACCCTTTGATATTTCCCAAATTTCATGGTTGCGTTTAAGTGCAGGGAAAGGTTTTGAACTGTATTGGGAGAAAAATAAACTGTCCCTTTGCATTGGCATGGAAGACTGGAAGCAAAATCTCTCCCGTCTTTTCCTGGTGATAGACGACTTAGAAAAACGTAATGAAATTGATAAAATACGAGAAATTCGCTCTTCCGCAGGGCAAGTTTATCTGCAAAAAATCTAGCGTGTTAAAAAAAATCTGGGAAATGTTTAAAAAACTTCTAGACAATCAGGGCAAAATATGTTGAGTTCTAGGGCAGATAAGCTGGGCATAAAGGCAACAAAAAACCGTGTGGACAGCTTAGGCAAAAACGCGCCTCAAGTAACGAAAAACGCATCTAAGTCAGAAGAATTACAGAAAAATTTGACTGGTTGTTTTTCGTCTTCTTTTGCTCCCAAAGCCAATATCACGCATACGGGTTTTGCAAAAGTAACAACAGTGCTGCAAAAGAGTTTTTAAGGAAAGGAAGGAGAGCAAGGCATGGCCAGATCAGAGCTTATTGTCGGGCTAGATATCGGCACCACTAAAATTTGCGCGGTTGTTGGGGAACCGGGCGAAAATGGCACCATGAAAATAGCCGGTGTGGGCACAAGCCCATCCACTGGTCTTCGTAAAGGTGTGGTGGTGAATATCGAGCAGACGGTGCAGTCCATCAAAAAGGCTCTGGAAGAAGCGGAAGCCATGGCAGACTGCGAAATCCAGTCTGTTTACGCGGGCATCGCAGGCAGCCACATTAAAGGGGAAAACAGCCACGGCGTCATTGCCATTAAAACAGGCGAAGTTTCCACCAGAGATATTGAGCGCGTGCTTGAAACTGCCAAAGCTAAAGCCATACCTGCGGATAGAGAAGTTATCCACATTCTGCCCCAGGAATATATTGTGGATAACCAGCGCGGCATTGCTGACCCCTTGGGTATGGCAGGCGTGCGTTTGGAAGTTTTTGTGCATATTGTTACCGGCGCTGTTACTTCTGCCCAGAACATTGTGCGCTCTTGCCAAAGAAGCGGCCTTAACATCTCTGATATTGTGCTGGAAGCCCTTGCCTCCTCTAAAGCCATTCTTACAGATGAAGAGCGCGAAATTGGCGTGGCAATTGTAGATTTAGGCGGTGGTACAAGCGACATCGCCGTTTTTGTCAATGACGCGATTAAGCATACAAGCGCCATTGCCCTTGGCGGCCAAAACCTTACCAATGACATAGCTTTTGGTCTGCGCACCCCTGTGGCTGCCGCAGAAAAAATTAAAGAAAAATACGGCTGCGTGCTTGCAAGCATGGTGCGCCCAGATGAGACCATAGAAGTGCCTTCTGTGGGTGGCAGGCCCTCCCGCCAGCTTTCCCGCCAGCTTTTAGCTGAAATATGCGAACCCCGCATGGAAGAAATTCTTTCTCTCATAGACCAGGAGCTGGAGCGCTCTGGCTTTAAACGCCAGCTTGGTGCAGGTGATGTGCTTACAGGTTGTACGGCACTTATACAGGGC
>CAZPTC010000017.1:0-17411 GCA_964589455.1 uncultured Desulfovibrionaceae bacterium
CCCCCCCCCCCCCCCCCCCCCCCCCCCCCCCCCCCCCCCCCCCCCCCCCCAATTTTCTACCATCTTCTAAAAGCTTTCTTTCAGTATTTGCTGGGCGCGGGTGGCTTCAGGGGCCTTAGGGAACTTCTTGGTCAGTTGTGTAAGGCGTTCCTTGGCAGCGTCTTTTTTATTCAGTTGTAAAAAGCTCATGCCTTGTTTCAGGTAAGCGGCGGGGGCTTTATTGCTGTTGGGGAAATTGCTGATAACTTTTTCATACGCAAGGGCGGCGGCGGCGTAGTCTTTGCGTTGGTATTGGGTTTCGCCCTGCCAGAACCATGCATTAGAGATAAGGCTGTGGTTGGGGAAGGTATTGGTAAAGTCTGTGAAGGAGGCAAGGGCCTGGTCGTAATTGCGTTCATTGAAGGCTTTAATGCCATTGTCGTACAGGGCTTGGGCAGTGTCTGCGGCAGCGCCTGCAATGGGGGCATTAGGCACAACTGGCTGGGTGGGGGTAGCAGGCAGGAAGTTTTGGGGAGACTGGGGGTTCATGCCTTGCGGGGTTTGGGGGACAATGGGAGCCTGGGGTTGCGCGGGCATAGAAGGGCTGGCGTAACCTGCAAGGGAATTATTGGGGTCATACACAGGGGTGCCAGAAGGAGGAGCAAGGGCGGGTTCATCCAATTGCAGGTTCATGGCAAGCTGGGCTTCCATAAGGCGCATGGCGCGGCTGTGACGGGCCAAAGTATCGGCCATGCCATAAGCGCCGCCCACTTGGTTGAAAGAGCGGCTAAGGGTATCAAGCTCGCCACGCATGGCGGCAAGTTCCTGGCGCATGGTTTGCACTTGCGACCATGTATCTGCCTGGGCAGGTTGCACACCAGAAAGCTGCTGGTTTAATTGGGCAATGGTTTGTTGCTGTTGCTGCACTTGGGTTTGCAGGGTGTTGTAGTCAGAGCCACCGGCAGCGCAGCCGCTTAAAACCATAGCGCTGAAAAGAAGGAGAGGGAGGAGAGCTTTTTTCATGTTAACCTCATAGGTTGCAATGGTATGATGGGTTAAACCTTGCAGAGGCAAGGTGTTTTTAGGGATTCTTTTTGGCGCGTTTGTAGCCAAAAAGTATATAAAGCAGGGCACCTAAAATAGGGAGAAGGGCAGAGCCAAATACCCAGAGGTATTTTTCCGCGGGGGCGGGAAATTCGTGGGTGGCGGCGTGATAAATGCACCAAAAAATGGGAATAATGGGCAGAAAAAGAAGAGCAATTTGCCAAAGGGGAAGGTTAAGAATGGCCATTTGTACCTCCGGCAGAGCCTTTGGCCTTCTGGGGAGCATGTAGCACTTTTTTCCCACTTTGCCAAATGGCAAAAATGGTAATAACGGCACCGCAGCAAATGGCAATATCGGCAATATTAAAGGCAGGCCAGTGCCAGTTGCCTACATAAAAGTCTAAAAAGTCCACAACCGCGCGGGTTGTTATGCGGTCTATGGCATTGCCTGATGCGCCGCCAAGGATAAGGCCAAACCCGGTGAAGAGCAAGGGATCATAGGGGGAGGTGCGGGCAAGGAATATAACAATAATAAAGGAAAGGGCAGTGGCAAGCATAAAAAGCCAAAACTGCCAGTCAATATCCGGGCTATTGAGAAAACCAAAGGCAGCGCCGCGGTTAAGCACATGCACAAGGTTGAAGAAGCCGGGTATAACTTCAATGCGGGTGTGAAGGGGCAGGGTAGAAACAATCCAGAGCTTGGTAATCTGGTCTAAAAGCACGCACGCAAGGGCTATGGAGAATATAAGAATGTAACGGCGCTTCAAGAGGCAGCCTCCTGGGGCAGGCGGCCAGTTTTTTCAAGGTCAGCAAGTACAGCGGCGCAGCGTGGGCAAACAGTGGGGAATTGCGGGTTTGCGCCAAGGTGTTCGTCATAAATCCAGCAGCGCTCGCATTTTTCGCCGTGGGCTTTTTCTACAAACAGGGCAAATTCTTCTTCGCCTTCTTCCAATGTAGGATAAAAGGCGTCTACAGGGGCTTTGGCAAGGGGCAGAATGGTGAACTGGGAAACAATGCAAATGGCGCGCATGTCCATTTTTGCCAGCATTTCTTTCAGGTTTTCGCTGGCGAATAAGGTAACGCGGGTATCAAGGGAGTGGCCAATAAGGCCATCTTTACGCAAGGGTTCTACTGCTTTTGTTATTTCACTGCGCACAGTAAGTACTTTGGCCCACACGGCGGCTTCTTTTTCCGGCAATTCTGCGGGGTAGTCCAGCTTTACGGCAGGCAAGGCAAAGACACTGGCAATAGGTTCGCCACCTTTTGCATTGAGTGGGCGCAAGCCTTCTGGCAGGGTTTGGAATACTTCTTCTGCTGTAAAGCTAAGCACAGGGGCCATGCCTTTAAGCAGGAGCAAAAGAATGCCGTACAAGGCGCTTTGGGCAGAGCGGCGTTCCTTGCTTTCTGGCAGGGAGGAATACAGGCGGTCTTTGAGAATATCCAGATAAAAGGCAGAAAGGTCTGTGGCGCAAAGGCCGTGCAGGGCATGGTAGACCTTGTGGAATTCGTATGTGGCGTACGCTTCTTCTACACGCGCAAGGGTTGCGGCGGCATTGGAAAGGGCGTAACGGTCAAGAGGCAGCATATCTGTAAAGGGTACCAGTTGGCTGCGGTCAATATCGTGGATATTGCCCAGAATATAGCGGCAGGTATTGCGTATACGGCGGTAAGCGTCTACCAGTCTGTCCATAATTTCAGAAGAATAGCGTATATCTTCTTTATAATCCACACTGCTTACCCAAAGGCGCAGAAGCTCTGCCCCGTATTTGGTGATAACTTCTTCCGGGGCCACAACATTGCCTAAGGATTTTGACTGCTTGTTGCCGTCTTTATCCACAACATAGCCGTGGGTAAGCACAGCTTTGTAGGGCGGAATACCGCGTGTGCCCATGCTGATGAGCAGGGAGGAGTGGAACCAGCCACGGTGCTGGTCAGAGCCTTCTAAATACAAGTCAACAGGGAAGCCCATTTCCGGGCGCTTTTCTGCTACAGCGGCAAAGCTGGAGCCGGAATCGAACCATACATCTAAAATATCGGTTTCTTTTTTCCATTTTTGCGCGCCGCAATGGGGGCAAACAAGGCCAGAAGGCACAATTTCGGCAAGGTCTGTTTCGTACCAGTAGTCGCAGCCGCGCGGATGGGTGGAAAAACGGCTGGCAATGTCGCGCATCCAGTTGGGGTCATTCCAAGCCTCGCCGCAGCTTTCGCATAAAAGCGCTACAATAGGCACGCCCCACATGCGTTGGCGGGAAATGCACCAGTCTGGTCTGGTTTCTATCATAGAATAAATGCGCTCTTCCCCCCAGGCAGGTATCCATTCCACTTTTTCGCGGATGGCCTTTAAGGTGTTGGCGCGCAGGCTGTTGATATCCATGCGGATAAACCACTGGGTGGTGGCACGGAAAATAACGGGGCTTTTGCAGCGCCAGCAGTGCGGGTAGGAGTGGCTGATAGTATGGGCAGCAAGTAAGAGGCCAACTTCTTTGAGTTTTTCAATGACTTTGGGGTTGGCTTCAAAAACCTGCATACCGGCAAAAAAGGGTACACTTTCTAAAAAGCGGCCTTCATCGTCCAGGGGGGAATAGACATCAAGGTTATATTGCAGGCCTACTTCATAGTCTTCGCGGCCGTGGCCGGGGGCGGTGTGTACAAGGCCAGTGCCTGCATCCAGGGTAACGTGCTCGCCTAGGGTAAGGGGAGAAGGGCGGTCATAAAAGGGGTGGTGCGCTACCAAACCTTCTAAATGCGCGCCAAGAGCATTGGCTATAATGCTGCTTTGCGCCCAGCCAAAAATTTTGGCGCACTTTTCATATAAATCTGCGGCCACAAGATAACGGGCACCCGGCTTTGCAAGGGATTTTTCCGTTACAGCCTCCACCTGCACAAGCACATATTCAAATTCCGGGTGCAGGCAAATGGCCATATTGTCTGGCAATGTCCAGGGGGTGGTTGTCCATATAATGGCAAAAGTGGGGGCAGCAGGCAGCAGGGCTGTTTCTGGCAATACTTCTGCAAGCTTGGGATCATTTAAGGGAAAGGCTACATAAATGGAGTCTGACGTATGGTCTGCGTATTCCACTTCTGCTTCTGCAAGGGCTGTCTGGCAGGAAGAGCACCAGTAAATGGGCTTTTTGCTGCGTACAACATTGCCTTTTTCCACAAAATTGGCCAGCTCTTTGGCTGTTGTGGCTTCATAGTCTGGGGCCATAGTAAGGTAGGGCTTGTCCCACACTCCAAAAACCCCTAGGCGCTGGAATTCCTTGCGCTGGATTTCCATATATTTTTGCGCGTAGGCGCGGCATTTTTTGCGCACAACCTGGGGGGGGAGGGCATTTTTCTTTTCCCCAAGATCCAGTTCTACTTTGTGCTCAATTGGCAGGCCGTGGCAGTCCCAGCCTGGTACATAGCTGGCAGCATAGCCAAGGAAATTATGGGATTTTACCACAATGTCCTTAAGAACCTTGTTAAGCGCTGTGCCAAGGTGGATATTGCCATTGGCATAGGGGGGGCCGTCGTGTAAAATGTAGCGCCCTTTCTGACCTGAGGTGTCCTGCATAAGGGTACATGCGTCAATGGAATCCCAAAACTTCAGTGTTTCGGGTTCCTGTTGGGTAAGATTCGCCTTCATGGGAAACTTGGTGTCAGGCAGGTTCAGGGTCTTTTTATATTCGGCCATAGCTCTCTCTCAAAACCCGGGCACAAGGTCGCAAACCCGGGGAAAATGGGGCATTAAGGGGCATAGAAATTTTGGTATTGTGTTCCATAGCGCGGTTCTTGTCAAGTTTGCGTTTGGCTTGACATTCCGCCTGTAGTGGGCAACAAATTTATACGTTCAATAATAATCTTTAAAATGAAAAGGAAAGTCTCCATGCTGAAAAAGTATTGTCTTCCAGTAGCTTTGGCAGTGGCCCTGGTTTTTGCAGGCTCTGCCTTTGCGGAAGAGCCTGGCGCGCGTGTAAACATTAAGCTTCCTAATACCAGGGATTTAGGTGGTTATGCCACAAGCGACGGGAAAAGCGTAAAACCCCACAGAATACTGCGCAGCGGCAATTTAGCCTCGCTTGGTGCGGATGATGCGGCTATCCTTACCGGCACGTACGGGTTGAAAAAAGTGGTGGACTTACGCACAGAAAACGAACAACAGCGGAAACCTGATGTGGTACTAGAAGGGGTGGAGTATATTTCCCTGCCAATGGCAACAGATGAAGCCGCGGGCGTAGAGAAAACCCCCTCAACAGCCACAGACCCCCAGGGCCAGTTTGAAGCTTTTATGAAACGCATGGGAAATGACCCAGAAGCGTTTATGCTGAAAATGTATAGAGAAATGGCCACCTACGGGGAAACCCACAAGAATTGGGGCAAATACTTTGATACACTTTTGGCAACGCCGGAAGGGGCAGTGCTTTACCACTGCAATTCTGGTAAAGACCGCGTGGGTATAACCACTGTGCTTACCCTGCACGCTCTTGGTGTGCCTATGGATACAATACGCAAGGACTACATGCAAAGCAATGTGTACCAAAAGCCAGAAATGGATGGTGTGGCGGCTGCACTTGCGCCTATTGTAGACGATGCAAAGTTGCTGCAAGATATTGTGAATGTTTCTGGCGTGAAAGATGAATGGCTGGATACTTTCCTTAATCTTGTAGAAAAAGAATACGGCTCTTTAGACGCTTTTTTGGAAAAAGAAGTGGGCTTAACAGCAGAAAAAAAAGCGCAGCTTAGGGCTATGTATCTTCAATAATGTATATGTAAAAAATAGCCCCCTGACAAAAGTCAGGGGGCTGGGTTGGCAAAAAATGCGCGCACAATATGGGCGCATTTTTTGCATGGGGTAATCCTCCAGCATTGAGCGCCAACTACAATGCAGGAGAACTAGGAGGGGAGCATGGTGGCGGAAGTGCCAAATATGTGCGCTCCCGCGCAAAAACAAAATATGGGCTGTGTGACAAGCCAAGGAGAATGGAAGTCTTGCCACACATGGGGGGATTGAAAAAATAACAGTTTTGTGTGTGCCCCGGTACCCAGGCTTACTTACGCTACGCAGCGGGTTGCCGCATAAATGTCAGCAAATCCTGCGCATTGGCATTTTCTGGGTTTTGTGCCAGTACCATTTCTAAATGGTTGCACGCCTCGCTTTCGCGGTTTAAGGCGTACAGGCAGCCAGCCAAGCTTACACGGGTGTTTTCATCCTGGGTTTGGGCAAGGCTTGCTTCTATAGTAGGCACAGCTTCTTCCAGGCGGTTTGTTTCAAAACTTTCCCGTACAAGGCAGTTAAGCGCAATAGAGTTGCCGGGGTTAAGGGTAAGGGCGCGGCAAAAAGCATTAAAGGCTTCATCGTGCCTGCCAAGGTCTAAGTAGGCAAGGCCAAGCCCGGCAATAGCTTTGTCGCTTTCTTCCAGCTCGAATGCTTTTTGGTAATGCACAAGAGCATCCTGGCTTTTGCCATTTTGCATGGCAATGGTGGCAAGCCCTAAATGTGGCGCGGCAAAAAGGGTGTTAGAGGCTGCGGCTTTTTCATAATAATTGGCGGCCTTTTCCAGCTCCCCCATAAAGAGGTAGCATTCACCTAATTCTTTATTAATTTCATAATCCAAATGGCTGCTCATGGTGTCCCCTCCATGAAAAAGAGATTGTATAAAACTGGCGTGATGCCGTTCATAAACCCATAAGCATTTTGCGTGCCAATAAATAAAAATATTGTTATTCAAAAGTGTTACACGACTATTTTTTTAACAGCGGAAAAAGTTGCCTGTTTTTTGACAGAGTATCCAAGAACACGTGGGCAAGAACCGTATATACGAAATAACATATTTTTATACTGTATAACGTGTATAATAGTACGTTATTTCGTATAGATATGTTAAGAATAAAATATTTATCAATAAAATAAGTGGAATATATCTTGGCACAGGCTTTGCTAAGTAAAAATATCACATGTAAAGGTTTTTCCCTCGTAACATGTTCAAAGGAGTTCAATAATGCAACAACCTAAGAAAGTGGCTGTAATTGGCATCGACTGCGCATTACCTGCGCTTATCGAAAAGCACATTGCGGAAGGGTACTTGCCCAACTTTAAAAAACTCTTTGATAATGGTACAATAGCGGACTATGCGTTGGTTCCCTATCCTACTATTACCCCGCCAAACTGGGCCACCATTGCAACAGGCGCTTGGCCTGGCACGCACCAGGTTGTGGACTTTCACTTGCCTATTCCCGGTAAAGACCACACAACAGATAATACCCAGGCTGCTTTTGGCTCCCATCATATCCACGCAGAAACAATTTGGGAAGCCGCAGACAAAGTAGGCAAAAAGTGCATAGTCTACAATTTCCCCGGTGGCTGGCCAAGCAAAATGAAAAATGGCATTGTGGTAGGTGGCAGTGGCCTTTCCATTGGTACCACATACGATGGTCACGTTGGCCTGGATAAGGATATTAACCTTTCCGCAGACATGGTTATTTCTACTAGTAGCCTGCCCAAGGGCATACATGGCACATTTGAAAAAGCCACTGGCTGGACAAATGTAGATACAATGGGTGATGACCCCCTGGAAATGGTTGCGCAGCTTAATTTCCCTGCTGCAACCAACCCTCTTGCGCCCACTACATGGTATGTACTTGTGCGCGAACTTGCTGGCAAGGGCTATGACACGGTTACCCTTTCTCCTTCCAAAGACTTTAAGAATGCCCTGTGTACCCTTAAGCCCCGCGAATGGAGCAATAAAATTATTGCCCCCTTTAAAATGGCAGATGGCAGCACTAAGCAGGGTATGTTCCGCGTAAAACTTGTGGAACTTTCTGACGATGCAGACGATTTCCGCTTGTATATTAACGCCATTCTTAACACGGTTGGCTGGGCTAACCCACCTGAAGTGGCACAAAAGCTTGTGGATGGCACCAAGGAAGGTATCCCTGGTAACTCTGCCGGTTTTGAAGCTATGGCGTATGGCTGGATAGACGGGGAAACCTGGGTAGAAATTAATGCCATGCACTCCAAATGGAATGCCGATTGCGCGGTGAATCTGCTTAAAAACTATGCCTGGGATCTCTTCTTTATGCACGCGCACCCACCGGATTGGGCCTACCACGGTATCATGGCCAATATGGACCCCCTTACCAGCCCAAGCGAAGCCAAGTATAAACAGGCCTGGGAATGGCACCTTGGCATTATGGAAGGCGTGGACAGAATGATTGGCGAAATCCTTTCTGCTGTGGATAAAGATACCCTGGTTGTCCTTGTTTCTGACCACGGCGGCGTGACAGACGGCCCCATGTTCAGCCCTGTGCGTGCGCTTATTAACGCTGGTTTGGCGCAACCTGCCAAGACAGAGTTTAAAATGGCGGGCATGGGTTCCGATGACTTTGGGGCCTCCCTTACTATGACAGGTGACGCTGTGCTTATGCCAGACCCAGCCACATCCAAAGCCCTGCCCCAGACTTCCTGCCACATCTTTGTGAACCTGAAAGGCCGTGATCCCCACGGTGTTGTGGAACCTGAAGATTACGAAAAAGTGCAGCAGGAAGTTATTGACGCGCTTTATAGCTTCCGTATGGACGGTGAACGTCCTGTGGCCTTTGCGTTTACCAAGAGCCAGGCCCGTGCTATTGGCCTGCATGGCGAACGCTGTGGCGACATTGTGTACGCCGTAAACCCCAAATATTGCTCACAACACGGCAATATCTGGATGACAGAAAAGTTTGGTATTGGCTCACTCCATGCCCTTTTCTCCTTCACAGGCCCCGGCATTAAAAAAGGCTTCCGCTTGCAGCGCACATGCTGGATAACAGACCTTGTACCTACACTGTGTTATTTGCTCAACCTGCCTGTACCGGAACAATGCGAAGGCAGTGTTATTTATCAGTTATTTGAAGATATGAACTTCATGTATAACGAAAAACATTAACCCGTATCTTTTCCCGGCATTTGCATGCACAAAGCAGGTGCAGGGTAAAGGATGCAACGTATTTGCGCTGTACAACGCAAATACTGCACAACACATACACATACCCCACAGGACGCACAACCCTGTGGGGTTTTTTGCCACCCTAGCATGCTGCCAGTGGCATATCTCAAAACACACATTTTTGTGTGTTTTTGCAATGCTTGACATTATTTTATGCCATGCACTATGCTTTTGTATACGTTTAACAAAATATAAAAGGATAGATGTATGGATAGTTCAAGAAAAAACTTCACACCGCAAAATCAGGCCTCGTATGCCTGTTCAAGGCGTAGCGCGCTTAAGCTTCTTGCTGCAGGTGCGGCTGCCTTTTGCGTGCCAAATGTTGTGCTTGTCCCTAAACTGGCGTATGCCGAACAAGGTAAACTGCTTATTGCCTATTATTCTCGCACGGGTACCACACGGCAAGTGGCCACTATGCTGCATGGGATAGCCGGGGGGGATTTGCAAGAAATAAAGCCTGTTATTCCTTACCCGGAAGAATATACTAAGGCTGCGGAAATTTCCCATGTGGAATATAACGAAAATGCGCGCCCTGCCATAAAAACAGATATAACAAGCATAGATGCCTACACAACTGTTGCCTTGGGGTACCCCATCTGGTTTGGCACCATGCCTATGCTGATGTGGACATTTCTGGAGAAATTTGACTTCACAGGGAAGACAATTTTACCTTTCTGCACAAGTGGTGGCAGTGGCCTGGCCAATAGCATACGGGATATACAAAAACTTTGCCCTGGCGCACAAGTGCTGCCAGGGCTGGATATTATGGGCGCATACGTAGACAATGCCAAACCCAAAGTGGAAGAATGGCTGCGCGCAAATGGGATTATTGCGTAAAAAATTTACTTAACAGAGGCCACAGCGCCGTTAACCGGTGCCACCTCTTTTTCCTTCATCAATGTGATGATGGAATTGGGGTGCACCGTGGCAAGGCGCATAAGCACAGAATGGGCATCGTCAAACGTGGCAAATGGGCCAAGTACGGGCGTTTTATTGCTGTGCATAAGAAGGCCGGCATCTGTAACACCCGCCCTAAAAAGGCGCGAAAGCTCCTTGCGGATATTATCGCGCGAAAGAGAAGCGGCAGATGCTTTTGTTTGCGGGTCTAAGCGGATAAAAAAGGCGCTTTCCGGGTCAAGGGGGTTGCCGTTTGTATCTCCCACTATCTCAACATGCACCTGGGCTGTGCCAGAGTTGTACATACCAAGTTTGCCTGCTGCTGCAAACGATACATCCAGTATGCGTTTTTTGCTGAAAGGCCCGCGGTCATTCACGCGCATGGCGGCCTGGCGTCCATTGGCTGTATTGGTAACAAGCAGGATAGTGCCAAAAGGGAGTTTTTTGTGGGCAGCCGTCATAGAGAACATATCAAAAGGTTCTCCACTGGCTGTGAGCTTACCGTGGAATTTGTTGCCAAACCAGGAAGCTGTGCCCTGGAATTCTTCGGCAGCATGAACGGGTGCGGTAAGAAGGGTAAAGAAAACAAGAATAGAAAGAGCAAAAGCTGAACGCATGGTTCCTCCGTAGTGCATGTCCGCGCGCGCGCGTATTGGTATGCGCACGCATTGGATGCGTGGTAGTGTGCAAAGCGTAACACGCAAGTACACACGCCATTTGCAGAGTATTTTCTCCCATTGCGTAAGAACGCAAAAAGCCTTTGGCTATTACTGTACTTTTATTGCGCAGTAAGGGAAAAAGGCTTGAGAAAATATTTCTGTCACGTTAGAAGTTGCGGCGCGTAATGGCCTTAGCCCCAATGTCCGTGCGGGCATAAGAATGGGGCATGTGGATGAGGGCAAGAGCCTTGTAAGCGGCTTCCTGCGCCTTTGCAATGGAAGAATTAAGGGCGGTTATGCAAAGTACGCGCCCTCCGTTTGCATAGATATGGGACGCTTCTTTTGTTGTCCCGCTATGGAAAACTTTCAGGGTCCCTTCCGGGGCAACCTGTTCCGCCTGTTCAATACCAGTTATTTCCATACCCTTGGGGTACGAGCCAGGGTAGCCTTTTGCCGCAAGCACAACGCCCAGGGCGGCTTCAGGGCGTATGCGCATTAGGTTGGGGGTAAGGCAGGTGTTCACGCAGGCAAGCATAAGCTGTGCAAGGTCGCTCTCAAGGCGCATCATCAAGGGCTGGCATTCCGGGTCGCCAAAGCGCACATTGTATTCCAGCACCTTGGGGCCTGTGGTCGTCAGCATAAGGCCTGCGTATAAAATACCTTTGTAGGGGGTGCCGCGCTTTGTCATTTCGCGCACTATGGGCAAAACAGTAAGGCGGGCCATTTCTTCCAGTTTGGAATCGGGCAGTATAGGCGCCGGGCTGTATGCACCCATGCCGCCTGTGTTGGGGCCCTTGTCCCCATCAAAAACTTGCTTGTGGTCTTGTGCAGAAGGCAATGGCAACACATTTTCCCCATCGCAAAAGCACAGCAGGGAAACTTCTTCCCCTTCTAAAAATTCTTCTATAAGAAGAGGTACTTCTTCTGAAAGCAAAGGGGAAAGGGCTTCCAAACCCTCCAATGCTTCTTCCAAAGTATGGGCAACCACTACACCCTTGCCAGCAGCAAGGCCATCCGCTTTTAATACAAGTGGCGCGCCCTGTTCTATAATATAGGCGCGCGCAGTGGCAGCATCGTGAAAAATGCAGGATTTGGCAGTTGGTACTGAAGCTGCCAGCATAACTTCTTTGGCAAAGCTTTTGCTGCCTTCCAGGCGGGCACAAGCCGCAACCGGGCCAAAACAAAGTAAAGGCGCACCGCTTTTTGTGCGGGCCACCATGCAGGCATCTGCAATGCCAAGACAAAGGGGCAGTTCCGGGCCTGGTACCACAAGATCAATAGCCTGATCTACAGCATAGCGCACAATGTGCTCTATAGACGCTGCATCTGTTACTGTAAGGGGTACCCGTGCTTTATCTGGACAGCCTGCATTCCCAGGGGCAATCCATACAGTGTTGGCAGGGTTCTGGCTGAGTTTCCAGAATAGTGCATGCTCCCTGCCGCCGGAACCTAAAAGTAGTATTCGCATAAACCACCTTTATTGCAGAAAAAAATGCGTATTTCATCCGCAACGGAGGTTAATATAGCATAAAGTGCAAAGGCAGGCAAGAAGGGTACTTAATCTTTGTTTTTAGCATGTTAGCAAAATATTTGACGCTAACAATGAAAAAGACGTTATATTTCTTGTGGTTCTCTAGAAAAATTGCTGATTCTACTCTGCCTCTCCAAAGCAGCGTGAAATCCTGCCCCAAAAAGGAGGCATACTTTTGAAAAAAAGTAGTGTCAAAATCGCTATTATGGCAATCATTGCCGGTTTAGTGCTGCTGCTTTTTGCCAGCAGCGCCTGGTAAAGGTTTGGCCCCGGTAGTGAAAGAGACACAACCGGGGCCAGTTTCGTTAAAACCTTCGTGGTTTTGGAGAGGCTGAGGGCTTTCGCGCAAAACCTAGGCACAAGGCAGCAACCTTGTGCCTTCTTGTTTTTATAGAATAATCTGTTCTGTTTTTCCTGTCAACTATCTGTAATACCTGCCAACATATTATCATGCCAAAAGGTGCTTGGCGTCAAACTCTTTTGTTTTTGGGCGTTCTGGGTTTAGGCAAACCAAACGCAATGGCAATAGCCATAGCAATGCCAAGCAGCATGCAATACCAGTTATCCATAGCAATTTCCATCGGAGAAATTTTGGCTATTGAGCCTGCCAGTAAAAGCTGGGCCGCATACGGTAAAAGCCCTTGCATCACGCAGGAGGTAATGTCCAAAATGCTGGCACTGCGCCTTGGCTCAATGCCATTTTTTTCTGCAATATCTTTTGCCATGCCCCCAGTAAGAATAATGGCCACGGTATTATTGGCTGTGCATATATCCGCAAGACCAGCAAGCAGGGCTATGCAAAGCTCGCCTGCTTTGCGGGAAACCCCGCCTGCTATGCGCCTTGCAAGGTTGTCTACCTTGCCAAGCAGCCAGTTAATACCGCCGTGGAAGCGTATAAGTTCTCCAAGACCCCCTATGCACATGGATAAGACCATAATCTCATTCATGTTGGTGAAACCCTTAAAAATATCCTGGCACCATGTAAGCGCGCTGTAATCTGCAAAGAAAATACCCACTGCTCCCGAAACCAGTATGCCGGAAAGCAGCACCACAAAGACATTTACCCCGGCAACAGCCAGCACTAACACAAGAAGATAAGGGAGTACTTTGATAAACTGGTAATCCCCATACTGCACAGTTGCGGGTTCCCCTTTCAGCCATAAAAGCACCAGTACAAGAAGGGCTGTTGGCAGGGCTATGAAAAAGTTCATGACAAACTTATCACGCATTTCACAGCCTTGCGTTCTGGTGGCGGCAATGGTGGTATCTGAAATAATAGAAAGGTTATCCCCAAACATGGCGCCACCCACAACAACACCAATAAGCAAAGAAAGATTCATGCCTGTTTGATCTGCCACGCCCAGAGCAATGGGGGCAATAGCGGCAATAGTGCCCATGCTGGTGCCCATAGCTGTGGAAACAAAGGCGGCTATACAGAACATGCCCGGCAAAATAAACTGCGGGGGCACAAGAGAAAGTCCCATGTTTACGGTTGCGGAAACCCCACCAATAGCTGTGGCAACTGAGGCAAAAGCGCCAGCCAGCAGGTATATCATACACATGGTGATGATATTGATGTCCCCAATGCCTGTGAGGAAAATATCAATTTTTGTTTGCAGCTTTTCTTTCCCCTGCCACATGGCCAACACAATGGCGGGTATAATGGCTACAGCGGCGGAAAGCTGGTAAAACGCCATTTCCATGCCCATATACGTAAGCCAGATACCTGTGCCATTAAAAAGCACAAGAAACAAAAGCAAAGGCAATAAGGCAGACGGGGTATTTTTTGGTGGCTGCATACAAAACCTCTCTTGGAAAAATGGGATATAAGGGACGGATTTTTATACCCCCCTTTTTCGCAAAAGGGAAGTAGCATATGGGGGAGTTCCACAAGAGAAGGAAATGCTATGGATATTTTACTTTTTTATATCAAATGGATATAGGCTATTCTATTTTGTGTCAGCTTTTATTCTTGACTTTAGCGCAGTATAAAGATATACCGACCAGTTGGTATAAAGAGGTGCAAGGTGGGCGAGAATAAACAAAATATAATCAAAAAAGTTTTACCTTTATTCATTAAAAACGGCTATAAAGCTGTTTCTCTTAATGATATTTTGCAAGAAATAGCCTTATCCAGGGGTACATTTTACTACTACTTTATCAGCAAAGCGCAATGCTTTGAAGAATGTGTACGGTATTTTATGGCGGACGCTAAAATGGGCTTAGAAACAGCAGCGCCTGTTTCTTTGCGCGAGTATCTTATTCTTGCTATGGGTAAGGTGACAGAGCGTGTGAAAACGTATAGCGCCTTTGACCGGCTGATTTTTATTAATGACGCAATAAAAATTGTTCCCCATTTTTTAGAATATTACAACAGCATAGCTGCTGAGGAAGTGACCGCGTGGACAGATGTTGTTAAGCACGCCATAGAAAGCCATGAAATTAAAGCAATACTTCCTGCAGAGCAGGTAGCAAAGCTGTTTATCCAGCAATGTGATGGCTTAATTGTAGACTTAAGTGCCAGAAATAGCGGAAAAAGCTTACGTGATGAAATCCAAGCTTCTTGGGATGCCCTTTATAGCTTGTTGACACAATAATTTTTTTTCAAACTGCGTATAGCAATTGTTTGGTATACAAAAAAATGGAGCAAAACATGACACGCGTTAACACCAATAAAGCACTGGTATTAACAGGTAGCCTTACCTTATTGACAGGCTTATTTCTACTTGTTGAATATGAATCGCACTTTGCTATTGTGGTTCACCAGATTGCCTCCCTCTTCCTTGTTGGCTTCTGTATATACCACATAAAATTGAATTGGGTGCCACTTCTGAAATCATTAAAGTCAGATAAAACTATGTATTTTACTGTGGCTATACTTGTAGTAAGCGCCATCATTATGCTTGTAACAGGAAAAAGCGAGTTATAAGCAGATAATGATGAAACCCTAAAAGTATGCAATATCACGCGACGTAAATATACAAATGAAAAAAGACCGCTGATGAGTACCAAGCGCAGAAACACCGTACATGGGTGCCAATGTGCAACACTGCAAGGCGTGTTTTGCTTGTTACGGGTATGCCCGCAATACGTTTTGTTAAGCTCTACGGGAGCCTTGGGTAGCGCCCGCAGGTAAATTTTTCATTTTCCGGGCAAAAGCCAAGGCGTTCGCACGCGGCACCTGCGTGGAGAAAAATGGCGGGCAGGGCTTCCTGGCACAGTGTAAGCATTTGCGTAGCCACTTCCCGTATTTCCCATTGGGCGCGGGTGCAGCAACGCTGGGCAAAAAAGTTGAGCAGGCTGCGGCAATTCATGGTGACCACTATGGCGCTGGCAGTTGCCTGGGGCAGTACAAAGCGGGCGTCTTCTTTTGCGCCGCTTTTATGCCCGCTTGCCTCCAGCATGGCTTGCAGCTCTTGATATGCTTTTGCAATAGTATCCATGCAATTTTCAAAAACTTTTTTTGCTTCCCCATTTTTTTCTATAGAAGGGGGCAATATATAGGCAAAGTTTTTTGCGTCCACATAGCGTTGGCTTTGCTGGGAAAAGGAGGCTATTCTGTGGCGCACAAGCTGGTGGGTAAGGGCGCGGGAAATGCCTGAGAGCGCAAAGGTAAAGGAGACATGCTCAATAGGGCTGGTATGGCCAGAAGCCAGGGTGTCTTCAATAAAAGCGGTTTGCTTTTCTTTGCTAATTTCCCCTTTTTGCAGTTTTGCCCATAAATCTGCGGCTTCGCCTGCATGGTAGCATTGACGAAAAGCGGCGTATATGAGTGCTTCTGGGGCGGGGGTATGGGTAAGAAGTTCTACTCTTGGTTTTACAGATGGCATGGGCTAACCTTTTGCAATACAATGGAAGTACTGTATTTTAATGTGACACATAATAAAAGTTTTTTGAGGAAAAGGGAGGGGGTTTGGGGGAGGGAAAAACCCCTTTTGTTCACAAAAGGGGTCTTTCCTTCCCCCAGTCCGCCTTCAAGTGTTCATACGCTCTGCGGGTAGCCACTCTCCCGCGTGGGGTACGCTTCAGAAACCCTATTTGAATAAGATAGGGTTCATAAATATCTTCCATTGTGCGCACTTCTTCAGAAATAGCCACAGCAAGGGTTTTTAGTCCCACGGGGCCACCGTCGTAGTGTTCAATAATCACGCGCAAAATTTTTCTGTCCATTTCATCAAGGCCGGCAGGGTCTACATCCAGCCTGTTAAGGGCTTTTTCTGCTTCTTCCTTGTCAATGCTTGTTTTGCCGTTGATATAGGCAAAGTCGCGTACGCGGCGCAAAAGGCGGTTGGCTATTCGGGGGGTGCCGCGGCTTCTTTTGCCAATTTCCAAGGCTCCTTCTTCTGTAATGGCAAGGTTGAGAATACGCGCGGCGCGCAGCACAATGCGGGCAAGCTCTTTTGGTGTATAAAACTCCAGACGGTTGATAATGCCAAAGCGGTCACGCAGGGGGGAGGAGAGCAGGCCCAGGCGGGTGGTTGCGCCCACAAGGGTAAAGGGCTCCAGGTCTATCCTTACAGTGCGGGCGGCAGGGCCCTGGCCTATCACAAGGTCAAGTTTAAAATCTTCCAAAGCGGGGTACAGCACTTCTTCTACGCTTATAGGCAGACGGTGGATTTCATCAATAAACAAAATATCATGCTTGGAAAGATTGGTGAGAATAGCGGCCAAATCGCCACTGCGCTCCAGCACTGGGCCGGAAGAAGTGACAAGATTTACCCCCAGCTCTGAGGCCATAATGCGCGCCAGGGTTGTTTTGCCAAGACCGGGGTTGCCGTAGAAAAGGACGTGGTCCATAGCCTGGCCGCGTTCACGCGCAGCGCTAAGGAACACGCGCATATTGGCCCTGAGTTCTTCCTGGCCAATAAAATCTTCCAGACGCTGGGGGCGAATGGAATCGTCAAGAGAGTCCGGGGCATCGGGTGTTGTAAACGGGGCAAAAGTATCTGGGGGGTGTGGCACACAAAAGCAGTCCAGTGTGGCGGAAAAACCGCTTTCTGGATCTTGTGGCGGGGTGGGGTCATCAAATGGAGCTGGCATAGGTATTACTGTGGGTTACTTTGATTTTGCAAGAAGCTTAAGGGCGGTGCGCAGGGCAGCAGAAACATCTAAATCCGGCTCTTTAGCCAGCACATCGGAAAGGATGGGGCGCACTTCTTCCTCGCTGTAGCCTAAATTGGTAAGGCCTGTGAGGGCGTCCCTTGCTACAGAGCTTGTGGGAGTAAGGGGAGGCAGGGTAGCGGAAGAACCGGCAAGCTTGTATTTGAGGTCCAGAAAAATTTGCTGGGCGCTTTTTTTGCCAATGCCAGGTACGCGGGTAAGAGTAAGGGGGTC
>CAZPTC010000018.1:0-12084 GCA_964589455.1 uncultured Desulfovibrionaceae bacterium
CGAGCTGCCCCCCTCCCGCTTGCCCTTGGTCGCTTCCGCCATGCTACGGTCCCTGGTGGTGCTTGGGGGCATGGGCTCTACTGTTGGTGTTGTACTGGCGGCCCTGCTTTTGGCGCTTTTGCCAGAGTATTTACGCGCGTTTTCAGAATATCGCATGCTGCTTTTTGGTGCTCTTATGGTGCTTATGATGATTTTCCGGCCGCAAGGCATGGTGCCTGCTTCCCGCCGTTCCTATAAGGTAACGGAATTGCAGAAAGAAGGGGAAAAAGCATGAGCCAGAACCCCGGTAAAGCCAGAGTAATAGACAGAAACAGAGCCACTGTGGGGGGAAAAGCCCCAGAAAAAGCCCCAGAAAAAGCCAAAGTCCTGGATGTGCATGCGCTTTCCCGCAATTTTGGCGGCTTGCGTGCGCTTAATGATGTAGACCTGGATATACGCGAAGGGGAAATTGTGGCCCTTATTGGCCCCAATGGCGCGGGTAAAACCACGTTTTTCAACTGCGTAACAGGTATTTATGTGCCAACAGAAGGCGATGTAACAGCTTGCCGCCCCGGCAGTGAGCCTGTGCGCTTAAATGGCATGAAGCCTTTCCAGATTACGGCCCTTGGCCTTGCGCGTACCTTCCAGAATATCCGCCTTTTCCCAAGCATGAGTGTGTTGGAAAATGTGATGATAGGCCGCCATTTACGAACAAAAGCCGGTATTTTGGGCGCTATTGTGCGTGACCATAAAACGCGGGAAGAAGAACAGCGCTGTGTGGACGATGCCTACCAGCTTTTAAAAGAACTGCATTTAGAGCAAAGCTGGAAGGAAGAAGCGCGCAATCTGCCCTATGGCGCGCAGCGTCGCCTCGAAATAGCGCGGGCACTTGCTACAGAGCCATTTTTGCTTTTGCTGGATGAACCGGCAGCCGGCATGAACCCCCAGGAAACACTGGAGCTTAAAGATCTGGTGCTTACCCTGCGGGAAAAATACAAACTCAGCATCCTGCTTATAGAGCATGATATGCGTATGGTTATGTCCCTTTCAGACAGAATTTTTGTTATGGAATACGGTTCTCGCATTGCCGCTGGCACGCCCGAACAGATACAGGCAGACCCGAATGTGATACGCGCCTATCTGGGGGAGGAATCTGCGGATGAAGAGTGAAGCTATATTAGAACTTAAAGATGTCTGCACCTTTTACGGCAATATACCTGCTTTGCACAGCATAAACCTGCGTGTGGAAGAAGGGGAAATTGTTACGCTTATTGGCGCAAATGGTGCGGGCAAAACTACCACGCTTATGACAATATGCGGGGGCACCCCTGCACGCAGTGGCGAAATTTTGTACCAGGGCAATCCTATACAGCGCACAAAACCCAATGAAATTGTGCGCCTTGGTATTAGCCAGGTGCCAGAAGGCCGCCTTATTTTCCCAGAGCTTTCTGTGCAGGAAAATTTGGATATGGGCGCGTTTTTGCGCAAAGATAAAGACGGCATTAAGCGGGATATGGACTATATTTATGGGCTTTTCCCCATTTTGGCCCAGCGCAATAAGCAGGCAGGGGGTACCCTTTCTGGTGGGGAACAGCAAATGCTGGCTATAAGCCGCGCCATCATGGCAAGGCCAAAACTGCTTTTGCTGGATGAACCGTCTCTTGGGCTTGCGCCTATTATTATCCAGCAAATTTTCCATATTATCCAAAAAATTAACCACGATGGCACAACTGTGTTTCTTGTGGAACAAAACGCCAACCAGGCCTTAAAAATCGCCCACCGCGGCTATGTTATGGAAAATGGCCGCATAGTTATGGAAAACAGCGCCGCTGTCCTCTTGAAAGACGAAGGCGTGCGCAAGGCCTATCTGGGTATGTAATAATTATGGATTTAACCCCGCCCTTAGTGCTTATAGTGGATGATGAGGCAGGTATACGCCTGTCTCTGCGGGGTATTCTGGAAGATGAAGGGTGCCGGGTAGAAGACGCCGCCAGTGCAGAGCAGGCCTTAGAGTTTCTTGCCAAAGCAGATACACCCAGCGCGCAGGATGTAAACTTCCCAGACCTTGTTATTCTGGATATTTGGCTGCCCGGCATGGACGGCCTCACTGCGCTTGCAGAAATAAAAAAGTCTTACCCAGACTTGCCCGTTGTGATGATTTCCGGCCACGGCACTATAGAAACCGCCTTAAATGCGCTCCGCCTTGGTGCCCAGGATTTTATTGAAAAACCGCTGGAGCTTGAGAAAATTGTCCACCAGGTGCGGCAGGCTCTGGAAATACGGGAACTGAAGAGCGAAAACCGCGCCCTGCGCGAAGCCCTCACCCAGCCAGATAAAGAGGGGGAGGAAATAACAGGCCAAAGCCCTGCTATGCTGGCTTTTATGGCAGACCTTGCGCGTGTTGCCCCCACAAATGCCTGGGTGTTAGTGCGTGGGGAAAATGGCACAGGCAAGGAACTGGCGGCGCGTGCCATACACAGGCAAAGCAGCCGCAAAAATGGCCCCTTTGTGGCCTTAAACTGCGCCGCTATACCAGAAGAACTTATTGAAAGCGAACTTTTTGGCCATGAAAAAGGGGCCTTTACAGGTGCAGCCGCGCAGCGCCAAGGTAAGTTTGAGCTTGCGCATAAAGGCACGCTATTTTTGGATGAAATAGGCGACATGAGCCTGAAAACACAGGCAAAAATTCTACGCATTCTCCAAGAGCAGCGCTTTGAGCGCGTGGGTGGTTCCCGTACATTAGAAGTAGATGTGCGTGTGGTAGCCGCCACAAACAAAAACTTAGAAAAAGCCATAGAAGAAGGCCAGTTTAGGCAAGACTTGTTCTACAGGCTCAATGTGTTCCCTCTTGTTGTGCCCCCCTTGCGGGAGCGGAAAGGGGATATACCCCTGCTTATAGACGTGCTGGCCCGCCGTTTGGAACGCACGCGCGGGGCGCATTGCCCCCGTTTTTCCAAGGCAGCGCTTGATACACTGGCACTTTGGCCGTGGCCCGGCAATGTGCGGGAGCTTATCCACTTTGTGGAGCGCATGGCCGTGCTTTTGCCCAAGGGCTTCGTGGAAGAAGAAGATCTTCCACTGGAAATGCGCCTTAATGCCACCCAGAACCAGCTTCCTTTTTCAAGACGGGGGGAAGACAGTGGCCTTTTTGAGTCTGAAGACGGCCTTTCGGATGAGGATGAAACCCTTGCCAGCCCGGGTATGCCGGGTGATATGGGGCAGACGTATGCAGCCTCTTCTTTTAATGCAGAAAGCCTGCTTGCGCCCCATATTGATTACAAAACAGCGCGCAATGCCTTTGAAATGTGGTATTTGCAGGCCAAGCTGGACTTAGCCGGCGGCAATATCACACGCCTTGCAGAAAATGTGGGGCTGGAGCGCAGCTATGTGCATAAAAAACTTAAGGGCAAGCGCTAAAACCCTTCTGTAGCAGACCTTGCGCTGGATATTCCCTGCATGCACAGGCTGTTTTTTTCCTGAACCCTTGTTATAAATTTTCCCACTTGGCACACTTCCTGCTTAACACTGGTTGCCGCAAGGCATACGGCAGTTTTTGCCGTATGGAGAATGAAGTGGCTGCCGTGCCCGCTTAAAAAAGCCCCAGCACGCAGAGGAGTGAAATGCCATGATGCAGAGTTTGTATGTTGGCGCAACAGGTATGCGCACGCACAGCGAAGGCTTGCAGATAGTTTCCAATAATTTAGCGAATGTCAGTACCATTGGCTACAAACAGCAGCTTATGCTGTTTGAGGATTTAATCAGCAAAGATGTGGTAACAGGCTCTGCGCGTAATGTGGAAATGTCCCAGGTTGGTCTTGGGGTACGCTCTGGCTTTACCCGCACGCTTTTTACAGAAGGCAGCTACGAGCCTGGCAGTGCCATTACAGACCTGGCCATTGGCGGCAAAGGCTTTTTTCAGGTAACAGATAAAGCAGGCGAAACCTTTTATACACGCGCAGGCAACTTCCGTTATGATAAAGACGGGGTACTGCGCGAACCAACAGGCTGCGCTGTTACAGGCATACGCATAGAAAATGGGAAGGAAGTAGGCGGCCTTGGCCCGCTTTCTATCAATTTTAACGAAGAAGGCATTGCCACAGACCCGCCCAAAGCCACCAATAACCTCAACCCCTTGCTTAATCTTGGCTTTAATACAGATAAAGCCGTTGATCCTGATAACCCGTATTTTGCCATGCTGAACCAGTGGAATGGAGAGTCTACCCCGCCGCTTGGTAATTACAGTTATGCCCAGCCCCTGAAGTTTTTTGATGCCAATGGCGTGCAGCATGAGGCCACAGTATATTTTGACAGCGCCCCCAGTGTGAATGGTCAAAAAAATATGGAATTTATTGTCACTGTGCCGCCAGATAAAGATGGCACAGTGCCAGATGGCCCCCCTGGTACGCGCACAGGCGCAGGCCTGCTTATGGCAGGCACCCTTACATTTAGCTCTGCCGGGGAGCTATTGAACATGTCTGCTTTTACGCCAAAGAATGCAACGGATAAAAAAAATTTATCCACATGGACGCCCGCACCTTTAGCAGAAGGCATGCCCCAGTTCAGCCTTACCCTGCCAGGCCAAACGGCCCAGAATATCAGCATGAATTTTGGTATTACAAGCTCAGCCGCATGGCAAAATGGTGGCGGCACTGCGGCAGATGTAGGCACAAACCCTGCGCGTTTGCCTGCCATGGTGCCAGTTGACCATGAGGCTGGCAAAACAACCGCCTTTTCTGGCTCTTCTTCCCTTAAAAGCTATAAGCAAAATGGGTATGCTAAGGGCGAGCTTATGGATACAGATATTGGGCAGGATGGTGTTATAAGCGCCATTTACACCAATGGGCAGGTGCGCGATATTTACCGTATTCCTCTTTTCCGCTTTAACAGCGAAGATGGTTTGCGGCGGGAAGGCAAAAACCTGTTCAGCGCCACCAATGATTCTGGCGCTATGTCTAATGGCAGGGCAGGAACGGAAAATTATGGGCCTATTTTTGCCAAGACTATAGAAATGTCCAATGTGGATATGGCAAAAGAAATGACCAATATGATCATTACCCAGCGCGGTTTTCAGTCTAACAGTAAAACTGTGACCACCGCAGACCAGATGTTGCAAAAAGCTATGGAATTAAAGCGCACATAGCGTCAACTCCATAGCTTCATATAGTTTTATGTTTGGCTGGCTCTGCTTATGCGGGCCGTACAGGCCGTATATACTTCCAGCAGCGTTTAGGGTTAAAGTAAAAATACAAAATTCTGCCTGGGGTAGTGTCAAAGCAATAGCCTGTGCCTGTAAAGTCAAAGTCTGCCATGGCTTTTTCTATTTTACCCTCTACACTTCTGTTTTCCTGCTCATAGTCAAAGGGGCCATGCTCAAACACAAGGTATTCCGCTTCTGGGATATCCACCATGTGCATTTGTGCCGGTACCTCGCCCTTATAGTCCTGGGGAAGGCGCACACCGTAACATTCTGTACGCGGAAAGCCCCAATCGCACAGCCTGCCTTTTGGGTCACTTATGTAGGCCATAATTTGGCCATTGCCGCTGTTAATTTCGCTTTCCCCGTCATCGTCCAATTTGCCCTTAATGCTGTCCAGTAAGCCGCAAATGGTGTCGCAATCCAGCCCCGGTATAAGGCTTTGCTTTTGCCAAAAATCCCAATACCCATTACTCTCGTAGTTTTTAACGTGCAAAAATTTGTGGGCAGGAATGGTGACAAAATAGATTTTAATGTCTTCTGCAGATTTCATCATACCAATTTCTCCTAAGCCTAAAAAGTAGCGATCAAAGGGGTTTATTTTGGTACGAAGCACAAGTGGCGTAGGGTTTTTCCTGTATGCGCTGGGTGTTACGCCATACGCGGCCTTAAAAGCCCGCGTAAAAGCTTCATGGGAGGAAAAACCATACGCTAACGCAATATCCAAAATGCCTTTTTCACTGTCCCGCACTTCTTTAAGGGCGAATGCCAGTTTCCTGTGGCGCAGGTAGTCTCTGAATTTCATACCGGATATGGCTTTAAACTGCCTTGTGGTATGGAATTCAGAGTACCTAAGCCTTTGGGAAAGAGCGCGCAGGGTTAAGACTTCATCAGTATGATTTTTGATACAAGCATCAATTTCATCCACAATGATTTGGATTTGCTTTTGCCACTCGTACATCTGTTTGTTCACCTCGTTTCAATCACTCTATTTCCTGTATAAAGCAATGGAGAGATGCCTGCTTGATTTTACTTGCGGTCCTGCATCAAGCTTTTTAGCCTGTGTTATTGCAAAAAGCGGGAAACAAAGCTATCCAGTTCTTTCAGGTGGCTGCGGCATTCTGGTATCTGGGTGTTCAGCAAATAGCCGCCGTGGGAAAGGCCTTCGTATACATGCAATTCTGCTATTATGTCAGCATCCCGCAATTTACGGTGCGCGCGTACTGTATCGCTAAGTAAAAGGTCGCGCGTGCCAGAAATGAGATATGTTGGCGGAAAATGGCTAAAATCGCCATTAATGGGGGAAAGATACGGGTCTTCAAAATCTGCCCCTGCTGTATACAGGGCAACAGCGGCTGCGGGCATATCTGCCCAGTTTTTCAGCACAGAGTCTATGCCTTGGTTGATAAAGCGGCTGTCACCCTGAAAACCCATGTGTACGGCAGGTGTGCCTACATAAAGCGCCTGTGGCAAGGGCAGGCCCAGGTCTTTCATGCGCAGCACGCCGGAAAGTGTAAGGCTTGCACCAGCAGAAGTACCACCCATAAAGATTTTTTCCGCAGGGTACTTTTTCAGCACTTCCTGCCATACTGCTATAACATCGTCCAAAGCCGCAGGGGCAGGGTGCTTGGGGGGCATACGGTAATCTATGGAAATGGCGGGCATACCAAGCGCGGCTGCCGTTATAATGCCTTCAGTTGTGGCGGCAAGGCCACTGTTCAGCACAAAAGCGCCGCCATGTAAATGCACAAAAAAGTGGTCTTTATGGGTATCGGCAATTTTTGCCGGGCGCAGCCAGTACACATTCACACCTGCCACAGTGTCCTGCTGTATGCTCACACCCAATTTTTCTGCAAGAATAACGGCATGTTTGCCAGTTTCTGCATCTATAGCCGCCAGCATGGTCTGCCATGCCGCAGGGTCTTTGGGCATTTGCGCGCCAGACATACGGTGCGGCGCTGCCCCGGCAGATAAAAGAGCTTGAAACTCTTTACTTGCCCCAACAGGTACGGGCAAAATGCGTGGCCCTATTTCCAATGTTCCTGGTGCTAAAGTGCCTTCAGGTGCTTGGGCTGGATCTGGCATAAGCGGCATATGTTTCTCCTTATGAGAGAGTGTTAAGGGCAAGCGCAGATGGATACGCTTGCCCTGTTAATATTCCGTACCAGAGTATTTCCGTTTATTAACAGAAATACTCTTGTCAGGCCAAATACAAAGCGCGCAGACGCTCCTGTTTTTCGGGCGTAAGGGCAAGCTGCTTTTCCAAGTAGCTCTTTACGCCGCCAAACTCATTATCCAGGGTATCGTATACCGCGCGTATAAAGCTTTCCTGCACACCCATAAGCCTGCCAATGGCTTCGCGCATTTTGGGGTCAGGCACTGTGGATGCCATAGCTTCCATGCTGCGGGCAATGGTATCCTTCATCAGGGTATTGGTTTTCAAAAAGTCCGCCACAATAAGCTCTTTTTCCACTCCAAGCGCGCTTAGCAGAAGCGCAGTACCAGTGCCAACGCGGTCTTTGCCGCCTGTGCAGTGGTACAGGGTGGCGCCGTTTTCACTTGCAAGCAGCACGTCAAAAAATGCCTGCCACTGGCCTTGCGTGTATGGGCTGCGGATAAGCTGCGGGTAAATGCCTGTAAGGAAGGCGTCCATATCTGTTTTCATAAAGTCAGCAAACTGGCTTTCCATAGAGCCTTTGCCAGCGCTGATGCCGGGGATATCATTTTCCAGCATAGGCAGGTGGATATGGCTGACCCCTGCAATGGCCGGGTCTGGGCTGTTTTGCACCTCTGCATCTGTGCGGAAGTCTATAATGCGTTGCAACTTATGGGTTTTACAAAGGGTATCCATATCTTCTGGGGTAAGGCCAGAAAGTGCGCCACTGCGTATAAGGCGGCAGGGTTTAATGGTTTTCCCGCCGTGTGCAGGGTATCCACCCAAATCACGGGTATTGGGTGCGCCTTTAAGGGGTATGCGCAAACCGGCAGTTTCCACACTATTCGCTATACTGCTTGCCATACAATGCCTCCAATAGAGAAATAATTCCCAATTTGCCTTTGCAAGGGTATATTGTCAAGTATCGCTATTCCATAATAACTACCTGCGGCCAGGGCGGAACAGCAGGGCAAAACACCCCTGCCCTTTGACGAAGCGGGCGCTTTGGCGTATACTTTGCCATCTTCATGTTCTCACACAGACAACTTTTTAGCAGAAGGAACCTAATATGTTTGAACTGACAGGTAAAGTTGCCGTTGTTACTGGCGCTTCTTCCGGTCTTGGCGCAGATGCCGCACTTGCGTATGCTCAGGCTGGGGCAGATGTTGCCCTGCTTGCCCGCCGTGTGGACAAACTGGAGGAAGTGAAAAAAACCATTGAGGCAACAGGCAAACGTGCCCTTGCTGTGCAAATGGACGTAACAGATGAAGCAAGTGTGAAAGCCGCCATAGAAACGGTATTTAACCATTTTGGGCATATTGATATATTGCTCAATAATGCAGGGGTTGCCATACGCGGCGGTGTACACAACATGGATGTAAAAGATTGGGACAGAGCGCTGGATACAAACCTGAAAGGCATTTTTCTTGTTTCCAAGTATGTTATCCCGCACATGATAGAGCAAAAATACGGTAAAGTTGTCAATGTAGCGTCTGTTAACGCAGTTGTGGCAGATAAAAGCGAAAACTTTATGCGCCACTCCTACAACGCTTCCAAAGCCGCTGTAGTGGGTTTAACACGCGGTATGGCAAGTTCGTATGCCAAGTACAATATCACGGTGAATGCGGTTGGGCCTGCCCTTTTTGAGTCTGAAATGACCGCCAATACCCTGTTTAAGTCCGAAGAATTCCTAAGCCGCTACAACTCGCAGAACCCCTCTGGCCGCCCTGGTAAAAAGGGCGAAGTGAATGGCCCCATTTTGTTTCTCTCAAGCGATGCTTCCAGTTATGTGCAAGGCCAGTTTATTCTGGTAGACGGTGGGTCTACGCTGGTGTAATGGCGTGGTGTTTTTGAATAGTCGACCCCGGTAGTGGCGAAAACACTGCCGGGGTCTGCTTTCAAAACTAACCTAATAGTTGAGGAGGCAAGGGGTTCGCGCCAGGGTCAGGGTGTAACTAGCACCTTGGCCCTGTTCCTTTCCTCATGCCAGTAAAATAGTGTGCTTCCAAGGTGCTGTCAAGTATAAGAATTTATCCCTGCCATTCTTCTTGGCATCTGTCCAAAAACAGGGTACTTTTCCTTGCTGAGCAGCAGGGCAGCGCAAACCCAAACGGGGTTTGCCATTAGTCGGTGGTGCTTTTAATGCCCACGCCCTGCCCGTAAACGTAAGGAAAGCCTATGTCTGCCTCTATCCCCGCCGATTTTCTTCTCTCCAGTTACTCCTTTGAGCTGCCAGAAACCTCCATTGCCCAGCAGCCTGCTGCAGAGCGCGGCACATCCCGCCTGCTTGTTATAGATAAAACAACTGGCGCTACCCGGCACAGCCACTTTTCCCATATAGCGGAATTTTTGCCCCCCCATGCCCTGCTTGTAGCCAATAACACCCGCGTTGTGCCTGCCCGTGTTTTGGGCAAGCGCCCCCTTACAGCGCACGGCGGTGGCGGCAAAATAGAAATGCTGCTTCTTACCCCCCCCGTGCTTGTAGAAGAAGCCGCCCGCAAAAACCAGCCCCAGGCAGAGCAGTGTGCTGCTGATGCGCAAATTCTGCTTAAGCCCGCAAAGTCTGTACACATTGGCGAAACCCTCTTTTTTGGTGAAGAGAAAGACTTAGGCGTAGAAGTGCTTGCCAAAGGGCAGTTTGGCCAGGCAGATGCCCGTCTTTTCTGGCCCGCGCACCTTTCTTTATTAGATATTCTTTCCCGCATCGGCCAAATACCGCTTCCCCCTTACATACGCCGCCCAGACGGCCCACATGCAGGCGATACCGAACGCTACCAGACCATTTACAGCAAGCCGGAAAAAGCCGGTTCTGTGGCTGCCCCAACAGCAGGCCTGCACTTTGCGGCAGGCCAAAAAGAAAGCCTTATTGCGCAAGGCTTTGGTTGGGAAGAAGTAACCCTGCATGTGGGCTATGGCACGTTTAGCCCTGTGCGTGAAGCAGATATTCGCCAGCACGCCATGCACACAGAATATGTGGAAATTTCCCCCTCTGCTTCCAGCGCCATTAACAAAGCAAAAGCAGAAGGCCGCCCCATTATCACCATTGGCACAACCGCCAGCCGCACCTTGGAAGGCGTAGCTGCCCTCCACAATGGCATTTTGCCCGCCAATGGCTACACAGGTGGCGTGAACATTTTTATCTATCCCGGCTTCAGCTTCCGCGTGTTAGATGGCATGGTCACCAATTTCCACTTGCCAGAATCCAGCCTGCTTATGCTTGTTTCTGCCCTTGCAGGCCGCCAGAATATCCTGCGCGCCTATAGCGAAGCCATAACCCAAGGCTACAAATTTTTCTCATACGGAGACGCCACATTAATAACTTGAAACTTCTGGGCTTTGCCCCTATACTGAAAGCGGTTTTTGTTTCATACCTAAGGACTATATACTATGAGCAGGATTGAAATTAACGAAACCAAATGCAAAGGCTGCCTTTTGTGTACCACTGTGTGCCCAAAATCCCTTTTGCAGGTTTCTGCCCGCATCAATGGGCAAGGCTATAAAGTAGCGGAACTGCCGGAAGACCGTGTACCCGCCTGCACTGGCTGTGCCTCTTGCGCCGTTATGTGCCCAGATACCGCCATCCGTGTATACCGCACAGCTAAAGGAGGCGCAGCATGAGCGAACGCGCCCTCATAAAAGGCAATGAAGCCATTGTCCACGGTGCCCTCGCCGCTGGCGTGCGTGCCTATTTTGGCTACCCCATTACCCCGCAAAATGAAATCCCCGAGCTTTTCTCCTCCCTCCTCCCCGCAGTGGGCGGCCAGTTTGTGCAGGCAGAAAGTGAAGTAGGGGCCATTAATATGCTGCTTGGTGCAGCCTCTGCCGGTGTGCGTGCTATGGTAAGCTCCTCCGGCCCCGGCATATCCCTTATGCAGGAAGGTATTTCCTACATGGCTGGCAGCGAGCTGCCGGGCGTGCTTGTCAATATGGCGCGCGGCGGCCCAGGCCTTGGCGACCTTGGCCCCTCACAGGGGGACTACTTCCAGGCCACCCGTGGTGGCGGTCATGGCGACTACCGCACCCTTGTGCTTGCCCCCGCCACCTGTCAGGAATGCCACGATATGGCCATTCTTGCCTTTGACCTGGCCTTTAAATACCGCAATCCCGTGCTTATCCAGGCTGATGCCATGGTGGGGCAAATGAAAGAACCCGCCGTGTGTACCCCCCCAGCCCAGCCCTCTATGTTCCACGAAAGTGACGATACCGCCACTTGGCGTATAGAAGGCTTTGCCCCCGGCTCCCGTAAGCGCCGGCTTTTAAAATCCGTTTGGCTGAACGACGCCTACCTGGCTGTACGCAATAAGCTGCTCCTCGATAAATACAACGCCATGCAGCAAGATGCTATGGCAGAGCATTTTGAAACATCTGACGCATCCCTTGTTCTTGTGGCCTTTGGCTCTATGGGGCGTATAGCCAAAGCCCTTGTTGTCAAAATGCGCCGCCAGGGCAAAAAAGTAGGCCTTTTACGCCCCCAAACCCTGTTCCCATTCCCAGCTAAAGAATTGCAGGCTCTTGCCGCCCAAGGTAAACGCTTCCTTGTGCTGGAACAAAATACCGGCCAAATGGTTGAAGATGTGCGCCTTTCCCTTTGGGACTCCCGCGCCCATGTAGACTGGTTTGGCCTTATGCCCGGCTTCTTCCCCAGCGAAGACGATATTGTGAACGCTGTGGAAAATTGTTTGAAGGGGTAGAAGGAAGATTTTTTTGGGGGAAATAATTTCCCCCAAACCCCCTTATTGCCGTGAGGAAGCGGGGT
>CAZPTC010000018.1:12094-16807 GCA_964589455.1 uncultured Desulfovibrionaceae bacterium
AACCCAGGGCTGATTAACCTGTGAAGGGTGTGGAAAGGGAGAAGTTTTTTTGGGGGGGATTATCCCCCCCAACCCCCCTTATTGCCGTGAGGAAGCGGCTTGGCGTTTGCTACGCAAACTGCCTGCGCCGCTTCCTCACGGAATAAATGGCTTTGAAGAAGTAGAGCGGAAAGCTTGCTTGAAGAGGCAAGTGGAAGTGAAGGCTGTTGAAGAGAGGTAAAGAGCCTCCTATAAGGATATACGCTATGAGTGAAACACTTGTTTTTGATAAAACGCCCTCCTTGGAAGCGCGTAACACCCACTACTGCCCCGGCTGCCACCACGGCATTGCCCACAGGCTTATCTGCGAAGTAATAGACGAAATGAACCTTGCCGCAGACACCCTGCTTGTGGCCTCTGTTGGCTGCTCCGCCTTTATATACGACTACATGGCCTTTGACTGCATAGAAGCCCCGCATGGTCGTGCCTCTGCCGTGGCAACAGGCGTTAAAAGAGCGCGGCCAGATAAAATAGTGTTCGCCTACCAGGGCGATGGCGACTTAGCCTCCATTGGCCTTGCAGAAGCCATTCACGCGGCCAACCGCGGGGAACGCATAGCCGTTTTTTTCATCAATAACACCGTGTATGGCATGACTGGCGGGCAAATGGCCCCCACAACCTTAGTGGGGCAAAAAACCACCACCACCCCTAAAGGCCGCGAAGCTGCATCAGAAGGTGGCCCCCTGCACATGGCAGAAATGATGGCCAGCTTGGATGGTGTGGTGTACTCCGCCCGCTGCTCTTTGGATAGTGTGCCCCATGTGCGCGAAGCAAAAAAAGCCATTAAAAAAGCCTTTGAAGCCCAGCTTGGTAACCACGGCTACGGCTTTGTAGAGCTTTTAAGCGGCTGCCCCACCAACTGGCGCATGGACGCCCTGCAAGCCAATGAGCATATTGCCAAAGCCATGATACCCGCCTTCCCTCTTGGGGAATACAAAAATATATTGCCTGCCTAGGAGAATAGTATGTACCATGATGTAACCATAGCAGGCTTTGGCGGGCAAGGTGTGCTGCTTATTGGCAACTTGCTTGCGCAGGCAGGTATGGAAAGCGGCCTGAATGTTACCTTTTTGCCCGTGTATGGCGCAGAAATGCGTGGCGGCACAGCCAACTGCACAGTTGTGCTTTCTTCTGACCCTATTGGCGCCCCTATGGTAGCCAAACCCCATAGCCTTGTGCTGCTGAATGAACCTTCCTTAGTGAAATTTCAGCCCCGTCTTAAAGAAGGCGGCGTGCAAATAGTGAATAAATCACTCATTGCAGAAAGTTTACTGGACGGCAGCAAACGCACGGTGTATATTCCGGTTAACGAGATGGCGGAAAAACTTGGCAGCTCCAAACTGGTGAATATGGTAGCCCTTGGTGCGCTTGTAAAAGCAACCAACTGCCTGCCACTTGGCGCTGTGAAAGATGCCTTAAAAAGCACTATTTCCAAACACTACCAACATCTTATTGAGCAAAACGCCTTGGCGCTTCAGGCAGGTTTTGATTTTGCCTGAACTTGAGCCTGCTACGCAGGCAAAGGAGTTGAAGGTATGATAAACGCAATGAATAACGCAGTTTCCGCTATGGATGCCTTTGCCACAGGTGTGCAGGGCAATGCCTATAACATTGCCAATGTG
Organism: uncultured Desulfovibrionaceae bacterium; assembly: GCA_964589455.1. GTDB lineage: Bacteria > Desulfobacterota > Desulfovibrionia > Desulfovibrionales > Desulfovibrionaceae > CAZPTC01. Next base: position 13,756 of record CAZPTC010000018.1, read on the forward strand.
AATACCAATGGCTTTGACCCTGTTTCTGTCCGTTACCAAAGCGGCCCCGCAGCAGGGGAAAACCCCCGTCTGGAACAAGGCGTGCAAGCCATTGTTACCCGCCCGGGAAGTGACGGCCTGGCAGGCAGTAATGCTGCCCAGTCAGACACTGTTTCTTTCAGCCCGGAAGCTATGGCGCTTGCCAACCCCAGTAATACAGATATTGCCAGGGAAATGACCGGCCTTATAGCCAACCAACGCGCCTTTGAGGCCAATGCCGCCACCATTCCCACCCAGGATCAAATGCTGGGTACCATTATTAATATAAAAAGCTAACATGAGCTTTCTGCATCCTACTAAGCGGGACAAAGAACGAGCGCGGGACGCAGAAAGCGCCATGCGCCCCGCTGGTACCCGCCAGCTTCTTATGGTATGTCTGCTCGTGGGGATATTTTTTCTGTATTCTTGGAATTTTGAACGCAGGCTGGAAGACATTGAGTCCAAGAGTACCCTGTATGACGAGAAAAAAATTCTCACCAAGGATGAACGCCGCCAAGTGGGGCGCTCTGTTGCAGAATTTAAACGTCTGTGGGGCATAGACGCCCAAGTGTCTATTTTTGAAAATACCATACGCCAACCTTCTTTGCAGGGTACAGGGCTGTTTATTGGCATTAGCCCGCCTGTGCGGGAAAAACACTTCCAGCCCGCTAAAGCACAAATTATCCCGGCTGGCCTGCTTGCTCCCCTGCTGAAAGACACTGCCCCCCTGGAGCGAGAATTAGAGCTTTGCCTTGAAATTGCAGAGCCTGTTAGCTGTATTAACGAAAGTTTTGCCGCTGTTTCCAAAATATTAGCGGAAACAAAGGCCATACAACATGACGAAAACACTAAGGATACATTATGAGTAAAAACGGGCTTGTTTTTGCCACAAAGGAAGCCTTGATCGCCTGGCTTGCTACCCTTGCGGAAAAAGCGGATATCTTTGCGCCAAAACGTGAAGGCAAAGCCACACTTTTTCGCCCATACACAAAAGCCGCCCTGCAGGAAGCACAGGCAGAAAATCTGCTGGATCGTGCAACTGTTGCGCCTAAAGCCCTTGTGTTGCCCCAGGCGGAAACCTTACTTACCTACCATAAAGGCAAACCAGAAGGCGAAAACCCCGCGTCTCTTACCCTTGCCACCCCTCTGGAAAATGCCAAACCAGCAAAGCCCTGCATTCTCTTTGGCGCACGCCCCTGCGATGTAAAGGGCTTTGTTGTGCTGGACCGCCCCTATATGCAAGGCCCCTATAAAGACCCCTATTATTGCAAACACAGGCAAAACCTTGCCTGCATCACCCAGGCCTGCCCAGAAGCTTTTTCCACTTGCTTTTGCAACTGGACGTACGGCAGCCCCAGCTCTGAAGAAGGGTCTGATATTCTTTTCACTGCCATTAACACCGGCGCAGACAATGGCTTTGTGCTTACTGCCATAACAGAAAAAGGCCTTGAGCTTCTCAGTCAGGGCGCTTTTCCCCAAGCTACTGAAGCCCAAATAGAAGCCTGCACACAAGCCCACACCAAGGCCGCAGAAAGCCTGCCCTCGCCTTCTACCCTTGCCCGTGTGCCAGAAGCTGTTGCCAGCCGCTTTGCAGATACCGCCTTTTGGGAAGCCCAAACCGTTAAATGCCTCTCCTGCGGAGCATGCACCTACCTTTGCCCCACCTGCCAATGCTTTAGCATTACAGACGAAGGCACAAGCCAGGACGGCAAACGCCTGCGCAGTTGGGATTCCTGTATGTCTTCCCTCTTCACCCGCGAAGCCAGCGGCCATAACCCAAGGCCAGATAAAGCCGCGCGTATGCGTAACCGCATTAGTCATAAATTCAGCTATTACCCGGATACCTACCCCCAAGCCGAACCCGCATATTCCTGCGTAGGCTGCGGGCGCTGTGTGCGCTCCTGCCCCGTCAATCTGGATATACGCGAAGTCGTGGCCCAGGCTGTGCTTGGTGCTGCTTTGCAAGCCACCCCGTCTATCCCGTCTGCTCAGCCTGGCCAGCCCGCCCAGCCCCCACAGTCTGGCCAGTCTACGCAGGCGCCCCCCTCTCCCTCTTCGGCTGATCACGCTTCTGCTTCCAAAAAACACGCCAACACTAAGGGGAAAAAATAATGTCCCAGGAATGTACCTGCCATACAAACCCTTATGCCCCTTATCCCGCTACTGTTATTGAGGCCATACAGGAAAGCCCCACCATACGCACCCTGCGTGTGCGCTTTGATGATGAAGACGCATGGAAGGCCTTTACCTACCAGCCCGGTCAGGTTGGCCAGCTTTCTGTTTTTGGTGTGGGAGAATCCACCTTTGTTATCAATTCCCCGCCATCCTGCAAAGACTATTTGCAGTTTTCTGTTATGCGCACTGGCGAAGTTACAAACGCCATACACACCCTTAAAGCGGGCGATAAAGTAGGCGTGCGCGCCCCCCTTGGCAACTACTTCCCGTATGAACAATGGCGCGGCAAAAACCTGCTTTTTGTGGGCGGCGGCATTGGCATGGCACCCATACGCACCATTCTGCTCCACGTTTTGGAAAATGCCAAAGACTACGGGAAAATACAGCTCCTCTACGGCGCAAAATCCCCTTCTGACATGGCCTTTATGGCAGATGTGGAAAACTGGCTGGCAGATAGCCGCCTTAATACCACCCTCACCATAGACAACCCCGCAGAAGGCTGGCCACACAAAGTAGGCCTTATCCCTAATGTGCTTAAAGAACTGGCCCCTAAGCCAGATAATACCATTGCCGCCCTTTGCGGCCCGCCTGTTATGATTAAATTCACCCTGGCTGCCCTTGTAGAACTTGGCTTCCCGCGTGACCAAATATACACCACACTGGAACGCCGGATGAAATGCGGCATAGGCATCTGTGGGCGCTGCAACATAGGCGGCAAATACATTTGCCTGAATGGCCCTGTGTTCACCCAGGCAGAGCTGGATTTATTGCCTGCGGAGATGTAAGAGTTTTTTGGGGGAAGGGGGAGATACCTTTTTGTTTAAACAAAAAGGTACTCCCCCTTCCCCCAAACCCCCTT
>CAZPTC010000019.1:0-1330 GCA_964589455.1 uncultured Desulfovibrionaceae bacterium
AGGCTACAACACCGTTACCCTTTCCCCCACCAAAGACTTTAAAGACGCCTACTACACCTTTAAAACAGGTGAGTGGAGCAAGGCCTTTCTTGCAGACGGCCTTATGGCAGATGGCAGCGTGAAAAAACTGCACATGATGGGCAAAGTGCTCAGCCTTGATGAAGACAGCGCAGAAAACTTCCGCCTTATCCTGCCCGCCGCCCTGAATATAGACGGCGACCTTTGGTGCTTCCCCCAGGAAAAAGCCGCCCTTCTGAACAAAGGCGACAATATTTCCACCAATAATACCTGCATGTTTGCCCTTTCTATGGGCTGGATAGACTTGCCCACATGGATGGAATTTATTGGCATCCACTACGACTGGATGGGCGATACAGCCGTTGCCCTTCTTAAAAACGGCGATTGGGACATATTTTATTCCCACGCCCACCCCACAGACTACATTTACCATGTGCTCATGACAGAGCTGGACCCTGCCACCTGCACCAGCCAGGAAGCCCATAAAGTGGCCTGGCAGTGCCACCACCAGCTCTACATTTACGCAGACCGTTACCTTGGCCGCCTTTTAGAATGCTTTGACGATGACACCCTCATCACCCTTATTTCTGACCACGGCGCAACCGCAGACGGCCCCTTTATTGACCCCATGAACATACTCACAACCGCTGGCCTTACAGTGCTGAAAGAAGTAGCCATGCCCTCCTGGGCAGAAGCTTACCCGGAAAATATCCGCTCCGCCTTTACCGGCCTTGTGCAGGAAGTGGACGCCAGCAAGTCCCGCGCCATACCCCAGCGCGCCTGCTATGTCTATGTCAACCTGAAAGGCCGCGACCCTGAAGGTATTGTGGAACCCTGCGACTACGAAAAAGTGCAGCGCGAAATTATTGAAGCCATGCTGGACTATGTGGAACCCGCAACAGGTAAACGCCCTGTCTGCCTTGCCCTGTGCAAGCGCGATGCCGCCCTGCTTGGCCTTTGGGGCGAACAATGTGGCGACGTTGTCTACGCAGTATGGCCAGAATATTCCGCCCAGCACGGCAATATACTGCCCACCGCCGCCTATGGCATTGGCGATTTACGCACCCTTTGCGTGTTCTATGGCCCCAAAATCGGCATTAAACAAAACTTTACCCTTACCCGCCACTGCAACCTTATCGACCTTGTGCCCACCTACTGCTACCTTACTGGCTGGCCTGTACCCAAAACTGTGGAAGGCAGCGTGATTTATCAAATTATGGAAGACCCCACCTTCCGTCCTGAACCTGTGAAGTAGAGCTTTGGGGGGGGGGGGGGGGGGGGGGGTGGGGGGGGGGTGGGTGGGTGTGGGCTA
>CAZPTC010000019.1:1340-5626 GCA_964589455.1 uncultured Desulfovibrionaceae bacterium
TGTTGGGTTTTTTTTTTTATAAATTTTGTGAACCCCCCCCTTTCGGTCTTCAACTTGTTATTTTTTGTTTTGGGGGTCTAAAACTTTTTTTTTTAAAAAAATTTTTTTTCGCCCCCAAACCCCCACTTTCCCAAAAAAACTTTTAATTGGGCCAGTTACTTTCTAACACCTTCCCAAACAACACCCTCGCCATTCCTCCCCTTGGTATTGCTTGTTATAACCCACCTTGAAAAAGGTGTCGTTTATGTAACCTTGTAATATTGGAGCAGGTATGAAACGTTTTCTTTCGCTTTTGACTGCCTTTATGCTTTTTGCCAGCCCAGCCCTTGCTGTGGAACCCCGTACCATTGAGCTTTTAACCCTACAGTTTGGTACAGCTTCCTACGCATCCGACATGGCTATGGAGTCCCTGTTCAAAGAACTGAAAAGCCCCCTTACCCTGCTTTTAAAGCAAACCCCAGGGGCCATGTACATTAACCGCTATAACACAGAAAACAAAGAAAAAATGCGCAAGGGCGAAGTGCCATTCACCATGTCTCTTACCACTTCTGCCATTACCATGTACTCTGCAAAAGGCCTTCCCCCTTACCAGGACTACCCCCAGCCAGATTCGCGCGTTATTTTTGGTATGAACGGTATGGTTATGCCTTTTGTCACCTTTAACCCCGATATTAAAAGCCCCGCAGATTTTGCTGGCAAAAAAGTGGGCTTTGCGGAAAAAAGCCGCCCCAACCAGTCCATTTTGCCCAACCAGCCCGTTTTTGACAAAGCGTATGGCGGGTTTGATAAAGTAGACTGGCAATACCTTGGCTTTGCCAACTCCAAAGACGCCCTGCTTAATGGCAGCATTGACGTGCATATGGGTAGCATAAGCGGCACATTTGGCACGGATGAAGCAGGCAATATTGTGCTGCTAAAAGGTACATATGACCCAGCTCTTATGGAAATTGTAAGCGCTAACCGCCCGTTTTATTTTGTCAGCGAAGACCCAGAAGTGCTTAAAACCGTCTATGACCCCAATACAGACCTTGTACACTTCCCCGTGCTTATTAAAGCAGGCACCCTGCCAGGGTATGACAAAGACTTTTGGGTAAAAGGCGGCCTTGTAGTCTACGCCCTGGACAAAGAAGTACCGGATGACGTGGTGGAAGAGCTTGTTGTCACCATTTTCAAAAACAAAGCCCGCCTGGCAGACTATTACGAAGGTTTTAGCCACATGGGCGACAACCCATATCCCCTTGGCCTTGACCCTGCTTTTATACACCCCGGCCTTTACAAAGCCATGAAAACATTGGGTGTCCCCCTGCCAGCCGGCGTAACAGCCCCTGAATAATGCAACACGCTGTGTGGCACTGCCACACAGCTACAGCTTGCTGGCGTAAGCCAGCAAGCTGATAAACCATTAAACCGTTTGCCCAATTCACACTCTAACACTACCCACTCAGGTGAACCTATGAAAAAGCTTTTTCTTTTACTTGCTGTCTGTATGCTTTTTGCCAGCCCTGTTTCCCAGGCCAAAGCCGTAGAACCCTTTAACATAGAAATTCTTACCATGCCTTTTGGCACAGCCTCCTATGCCTCAGACATGGCTTTAGAGTCTCTTTTTAAGGAACTCAACAGCCCCATAAAGCTTATGCTTAAGCAAACACCCGGGGCCATGTACATTACCCGCTATACAACAGAAAACTTGGATAAAATGCGTGCCGGGCAAGTACCGTATGCTCTTACCCTAAGTACAGCCGCTATTACGGAATATATTGCCCGCGGCTTACCCCCTTATGAAGACTACGCCCAGCCAGATTCACGTGTTATTTTTGGCTTAAACGCTATGCTTATCCCATTTGTTACGTTTGATGAAAGCATAAAATCCCCTGCGGATTTTGTGGGCAAAAAAGTGGGTATTGCAGAAAAAAGCCGTCCTAATCAATCTACCCTTCCTAACAAGCCAATTTTTGATAAATTCTATGGTGGTTTTGATAAAGTGGACTGGCAATATCTGGGTTTTGCCAATTCTAAAGATGCCCTGCTTAATGACAGCATAGATGTACACATGGGCAACATAAGTGCCTCTATTGCGACAGATGAAAATGGCAATATTTACATGGTAAAAGGCACCCTTGACCCAGCGCTTATGGAAATTGTAAGCGCTAACCGCCCCTTCTTCTTTGTGAGTGAAGACCCGGAAAAGATTAAAACCGGCTATGACCCGGCAAAAGACATGCTACACTTCCCAGTTCTTGTTAAAGCCGGCACCATTCCAGGGTATGACAAAGATTTTTGGGTAAAAGCAGGCTTAACCGTGTACGTGGTGGATAAGACAGTGCCCGATGACGTGGTAGAAGAAATTGTAGTCACCATTTTTAAAAACAAGGAACGCCTGGCCGACTATTACGAAGGCTTTGCCTATATAAGCGAAAGCCCCTATCCCCTGACCCTTGACCCCAAGTATATCCACCCCGGCCTGTATAAGGCTATGGACAAGCTGGGTATTCCTTTACCTGCCGGCGTAGAAGCCCCCAAGTAAACACTGTATCTACAGGGAGTTAAGACATGTCTTCAGCACATGCCCAAGAAACCCAAAATGCTGCGCCCACCAAGGCGGATAAAGCCATCACCATCGCCATGGTGGTGCTGGCTGTCGTCATGGTTTTTTACCACGGGCTCTATCTTTTCAAACCCTTTGTAAACGCCATTCTGCACCAAAATATCCACCTTGGCATGGCCCTTACCATGCTTTGCCTTATGGGTATGAAAGCCACAAAAAAAACCGGCGTGCGCATACTGTGGCTTTGTGTTGCCATTCTTTCCCTCGCTGTTTGCACCTATGTGCATATAGAGTACGAACGCCTGCACATGTGGGCAGGTTTCCCAGAAAATGTGGACATAGTGGTGGGTGTTACCCTTGTGCTGCTTGTCTGCGGTTTTTCCTGGCTGCACTGGGGCGCAGTATTCCCCATTCTGGCAGGTATTGCTGTATTGTATGCCTTTTTTGGGCACCTTATCAGTGGGCCTATGGGACACCCCTACCTTGACCCCAAGCTTATTATATCTAACATGAGCGTGGGTTTTGACGGCATTTACGGTATGATGCTCAATACCAGTGCCAACATTATCTTCTTCTTTGTTATTTTTGGCTCCCTTTTTGAAGCTGTGGGCATTGCCAGCTTCTTCCGCTCCATTGGCCGCTATATTGGCGGTAAAATGCGCGGCGGGGCTGCCATTGGCTCTGTGGCTTCCAGCTCCCTTTTGGGCATGTGTACGGGCGGCTCTATGGTAAACGTGGCCCTTGCCGGCTCCTTCACCATGCCTATGATGGTAGAAGCAGGCTTTAAACCCACCATTGCAGGCGGTATAGAAGCCTGTTCTTCCACAGGTGGCGGCCTTACCCCCCCTGTTATGGGCATTGCCATATTTATTATGGCCAGCTTCCTGAACATGACCTATATTGAGCTGGTACCTGCCACCATTATCCCGGCCTTTATTTTCTATCTTGGCCTTATTCTGGGTGTTATCTGCATTATCAAAAAGGAAAATATTCCCCTTTGCCAGATGAGTTACGATGGCCGCGACATACGCCTTGGGGCCCCCGTATTCATTATCCCCATGATCCTTTTATGCTATTTGCTTTTCTCCCACTACACCCCCGCTTTTGCCGCCTTTTGGACAACAATATGCCTTATTGTGGTGTCTATGTACCACAAAGCAACACGCCCCACAGTCAAAACACTTGTAGAAGGTTTTGTAAAAGGCTGTTGCAGCATGGCATCTCTGGCTCTTGTGCTGGCCCTTATAGGCATATTCATCACCATGATTAATATGACCAATGCAGGCCCCAAGCTTTCCAGTGTTATCCAAATTCTCTCTGGTGGCTATATGCTGCCTTCTTTATTCCTTACTATGGTGCTGTGTATCTTGCTTGGCTGCGCACTACCTGCCCCTGTTGCTTACATGGTTGTGGCCCTTGTGGTTGCACCTGGCATGAAGGACATGGGCATTCCCATTGTGGCCACGCACCTTTTCTGCTTCTATTTCTCCTTCCTTTCCAATATTACCCCGCCCATAGCAGGCTCTGCCATGGTGGCAGCGCGTATGCTGGGGGTAAGTTTTATGCGGACAGGCTGGGAGTCCTTTAAGTTTGCGCTGCCCTTCTTTGTGGTGCCCTACTTTGCCATTTTCAACCCTATTGTCACTCTGCACGGGCAGAATACCATGGACGCCACTTTGGCCATTATTATGCTGCTGCTTTGCAGTGTGGCCATTGCTTCCGCCACATGGGGCTATTTCCG
>CAZPTC010000019.1:5636-16319 GCA_964589455.1 uncultured Desulfovibrionaceae bacterium
TTGAACGCATAATGTTTACCATAAGCGCAATTCTTTGCACCATCAGCGGCCTGCTTTCCGGCAATGATTCTCTTACATGGGGCATAGCTGGCATAGGCCTTTTTGGATTAGTGGTTGTCTGGCGCTTTATTAAAGGCAGCAGCGCTTCCCTCTTTGTAAAGGCAAAGCCAGATGAGGCGGAATGTATTATCGCCTGAACCCTGTAACCGTGGAGAGTTAAGGAATGAAAGCACCCAAAAAAATTGCCCTGCTTGGCTTCGACTGTGCCATTACGCACCTTGTCCAGAAGCATATTGACGAAGGCATTTGCCCAAACTTCAAAAAAGTATTTGAAAACGGTACTGTTGCAGAAAATTGTCTTGTGCCCTTTCCTACCATCACCCCCCCAAACTGGACGTCTATGGCAACAGGCGCATGGCCAGGAACCAACAATATCACAGACTTTTGGCGGCATATACCCGGCACCACCCCGGAAGGCGCCAATATGCACAACTGTTTTAACTGGGACTATGTAGCTTCTGAGTCCTTTTGGGAAGCAGCAGAAACCGCTGGCAAAAAAAGCGTTATTATGAACTTCCCCATGTCCTATAATGCCCATAAGAAGCTGAAAAACGGCGTTGTTATTGGCGGCGCAGCCCTTACCCCCGGGGTTTTTATGGACGCCACCTTTATTGCGGAATATAAAGGTATTGAACGTACCTCGGATATTCTGAACACCTATTCCTTTTGCGAAGATACCCTTATCACAACAGATGTGTACCCGGGTAACTCTGTGCGCGTAAACTACAATAAGGCAAGCGGCTGGAGCAATATTCCCGCTGAAGGCATGGGCGATGACCCCTTAGACGCCACCTTTGAAATGCCCTTCCATGAAAGTATGTTTAATATTGGCACCACCCATGCCACATGGCATATACTTGTGCGCGATATGGGCAATGGGTATGACACTGTTACCCTTTCCCCCACCAAGGACTTTAAAGACGCATTTTTCACTGTAACAACAGGCAAGTGGTCAAATGCGTTTGACGCCAAGGGCGTGCTGGAAAAAGGCGGCACCAAAGACATGCGCATGATGGCCAAGCTTATCAGCCTGGAAGAAGACGATGCCTCAAGCCTGCGCCTGTACCTTACCCACGGCCTTAACAAAGACGGCGAAACCTGGTGCTTCCCCCAAAGCAAAGCCGCTGCCCTTAACAAAGGTAACAATGTAAGCACCAATAATACCGGTATGCTTAACCTTACCCTTGGCTGGTACGATTTGCCCACCTGGCTTGAGCAAATAAGCCTGCACTACGACTGGCTTGCCGACACAGCAGAAGCCCTGCTTGGCAACCCTGCTGACTGGGATATTTTCTTCTCCCACGCGCACCCCACTGACTACATCTACCACGTATTGATGACACAGTTAGACCCCAACACCTGTTCAAGCAAAACCATGTACGAACAAGCCTGGGCTTTGCACCGCGCCCTTTATACCCATGCAGACCGCTACCTTGGCCGCCTGCTTAAACTCTTTGATGATGATACCCTTGTGGTGCTTATTTCTGACCACGGCGCAACCCCGGACGGCCCAACCGTGGATATGATGAAGCTGCTGGAAAAAGCCGGTATGTGCTACCAAAAACAGGTGGAAATGCCAGAAGCATTGGAAGCCGTGCCGGAAAATATCCGCGAAGCTTTTGCCCAGCTTTCCTACCGTGTGGATACAAGCAAAACAAAAGCCATACCTGTGGGTTCCTGCCATATTTACATCAACCTTAAAGGGCGCGACCCGGAAGGCATTGTAGACCCGGCAGACTACGAAAAAACCCAGCGTGAAGTTATTGACGCCCTCATGACCTATGTTGACCCAGGCACTGGCAAGCGCCCATTCTGTCTTGCCCTGCCTAAGAAAGAAGCGATGATGATGGGTCTTTGGGGCGAAAACTGCGGCGATGTTATTTATGCCCAGTGGCCAGAATTTAATGCCCAGCACGGCCCCATTCTGCCTACATCCGAATACGGCATTGGTACCCTCAAGACCCTTTGTGTGTACTATGGCCCGGAACTTGGCATTAAGAAGGGCTTTAAAATGCAGCGCGTGTGCAACCTTGTGGATTTGGTGCCCACCTTCTGCTACCTTACCGGCTGGCCCCTGCCTAAAACTGTGGAAGGCGCGGTTGTCTACCAAATTATGGAAGATATGAACTGGCGCCCTGCTTGCCCTGCTGGTAAGTAAAACAAAAACACCTCACAAAAACACCCCCACTGCGCGAGGAGCGACGCAAAGTGGGGGTGTTTTTGTTGCCGCAGCGGCCATAAATTATAATAACCTTGCTTCATTGCCAGTATTATACTATGTTTATCCCGCCTCCTTAAAGCTTGCGCGAAGTCAAGCCCCGCAAAAGGAGGATGATATGCGAAAACGTATCATGCGTGCCGCTATTGTGGCGATTATTATCCTTCTGAGTTTGCTGCTAAAAAGCAGCAGCCAGTAAATAACAGTCGACCCCGGTAGTGGCGTCACACTACCGGGGTCCTAATCTTTTTAACCTTAACTAGGTTTTAAGGAGGCGGAGGGCATCGCGCGGGGGTCAGGGTGTATCTAGCACCTTGACCCTGTCCCTTTAACCTCGTGCATACAAAATAAAGAGCTTCCAAAAAACTGTCAAGTATATCTACCCCCCTGATAGCAAAGTTACAGCCGGGCAGGGCAGACGAATCCCATACGTTGCCCTGTCCCGCTGTAACCTTGCTATTAGGGGGGGATTGGAGTAGATTTAAAAAAAAGGAGGCACTATGGGTTATATGACACAGCTTGTGCAGCAAGCGCGCACATGCCGTCGTTTCCAGGGAGAAAAGTCCATTTCTTTAGAAACACTTAAGGCACTTGTGGATATAGCGCGTATGTGCCCCAGTGCGCGGAATCTTCAGCTTTGGCGCTTTGGCCTTGTGCATGGTAAAGAAGCCTGCGCAAAGCTTTTTCCCTCCATCACACTGGGGGGCAGATTAAAGCCGGAAGAGCGTGCCACAGAAAAGCAGCACCCCACAGGGTATATTATTCTGTACATGCCTAAAAATGCGAGTGAATTTTCGCTTATGGATGTAGGCATAGCCGCGCAAAGTATAAACCTTGCGGCAACGGAAATGGGTCTTGCCATGTGTATGGTGGGGGCCTTTAACAAACCTGCTGTTATGCGGGATTTCCCTGTGGAACAAACACTTGGCGCAGAATATGAAGCAAAGCTTGTGCTTGTACTGGGTTACCCAGATGAAGCCCGCCAGGCAGAGCCTTTTCCTGTGGAGCAGGATGGCACTTTGCGTACAGACCCTCCGTATGTCCATGCACCAGATGGCACCCATATTGTGTACAAGTATGGGCTGGAGCATGTTGTTGTTTTTGAGGTTTAATACCCACTTGGGTACATGTATCAATGGTTTTACAGGAAGAAGGTAATATTTCCATGCAGGAGCAGGTTCAGAAAACAGTAGAGGCTTTGCGCGTTAAAGCACCCCTTATCCACAATATCACCAACTATGTGGTGATGGAAGTAACAGCCAATGCGTTGCTGGCAGCAGGGGCATCCCCCCTTATGGCCCATGCACCGGAAGAGCTGGAAGATTTACTTGGCATAGCCTCTGCTCTTGTGCTCAATATTGGCACATTGGATGAAAAGTGGGTGGCCTCTATGGCTTTGGCAGGCAAAGTTGCCCTTGAAAAGGGGCGTCTTGTAGTGCTGGACCCAGTAGGCGCGGGGGCTTCTGCATTCCGCACCAAAACCTCCCTGCACCTTCTTACAGAATGCCGCCCTTCCATTGTGCGTGGCAATGCGTCAGAAATTTTGGCACTGGCAATTAATTTGGGGCTTACAAAAAACCTGTCAGCCCATTCCAAAGGGGTAGACAGCACCAACACCGTAGATGAAGCGCAGGAAGCGGCCTTTGCTTTATCCCGCGCCTGTGGCTGCGTAGTAAGCGTAAGCGGTGTGGAAGATTATATTACAGATGCCACACACGCAGCGCGTGTAACAGGGGGCAGTGCCCTTATGCCGCTTGTAACAGGCCTTGGCTGTACAGCCACAGCCCTTACGGCTGCGTATAGCGCTGTAGCGCCAAACGTGTTTATTGGCGCGGTGGCGGCTATGGCCGTTATGGCAGAAGCTGGCGCAAACGCAAGCGCTTATGCTAAAGGCCCAGGCTCCTTTTTGCCGCATTTTTTGGATGCTCTGTATACTGTAGATGCAAAAGCCGCAGCAAAGAGAGCAACAGTTATATAGGGCATAGAGGGCATGTTGTATGCAGATAAATTGGCGCACTTTTTGCAACTACCGTGTATACCTTGTTACAGACAGGGAGCTTTGCCTTGGCAGAAACCTGGCAGATGTTGTGCAGGAAGCTGTAGCAGGTGGCGCAAGCCTTGTTCAGCTTAGAGAAAAACACACAGACACGCGGGAGTTTATTGCACTTGCACGCCAGCTTGTACACCTGCTTACCCCGCTTGGCGTGCCACTGCTCATCAATGACAGGGTAGATGTGGCGCTTGCAAGCGGTGCAGCAGGCGTACATGTGGGGCAAAGCGATATGGCTGTGCAAGATGCGCGGGCGCTTTTGGGCCCGCACGCACTTATTGGCCTTTCTGTGGAGAATATGCCCCAGCTTGAAGAAACCACACAGCCCCCACTTTTAGACATAGTCGATTATGTGGCTATAAGCCCAATTTTTGATACCAGCACCAAGCAGGACACTGCCACTGCCTGGGGTTTGGAAGGTTTACACAAAGCCTCACAGCTTGCCCGGCACCCTCTTATTGCCATTGGCGGCATTAACAGCGGTAATGCCGCTAAGGTTATTGCGGCTGGCGCAGCAGGCTTAGCTGTTGTTTCGGCAATTTGTTCTGCACCTCAGCCGCGTATGGCGGCAGCAACTTTGCAGTCTTTTTTTCATGTGTAAATGATACCCACTTACTGGAGGTTCTCAATGCGTGTATCTTTACGGCTTATGTATGCCTTTCTTATCTGCGCATTTTCCTTTGCGCTCTCCCAACCGGCAGAGGCTAATACACGTTATTGGCGCCTGCCAAGTGACAGCTATGCTTCTGAAATGCAGGGCTACTCCACTCTTTGGCTCTATTTTAATCCTTCCGATAAATGCGAAGAAGAGTATGGAGACGATAGCTACTCTGTCTGCATGGGGGGCAATAAAGGCTTACCACTTGCCGGCAAACCTGGTGAAGGGATAAGCATTACCCCGCCCGTAGAAGGCACCTGGGTCTGGAACAGCAGCAGCAGTATAGAATTTACCCCCACTCCCAAGGCAGAAGGCGGGGGCTGGGAGCCAGGAACAACCTATACCGTTAAATTTTCGCCCGCTTCTTTTCCTCCAGGGCTAGAGCTGGACGATTACTCCTACACCGTTAAAGCCATGCCGCTTAAAGCAGAAAGCCTCCAAGCAAAATTTTTGTTTAACAGGCAAACCCTTAAAGACCTTGTGCTCACCGCTACCATAAACTTTACCTACCCGGTAAAGCGGGACTCTGTGCGCTTTCGCTTTGATACAGCCAATGTAGAGCTTGCCAAAGAGCTTACAGCCGTATGGAATGCAGACAACACGCAAGTGGTATTTTCCCAACAGGTTTTACGCCTGCCAGACAACCCAGGTGATGTTACCGCTAACCTGCAAGCCGGCTATAAAAGCCAGGCTTTTGCGAATGTTGGCAGGGAAACCACCTTGGGTTCCGGGGAATTTTTTGGCCTCAACATACCCGGAAAAAACACTATTTTTCGCGTGGAAGAGGCAAGCGCTTCTATTGCCTCCATGCCGGATTTAAAGGCCCTGCAAAGCGTTGTGCTTATGTTCTCTTTGGACACCAAAGGGCAGGATGTGCATAAGGCTGTTACAGCCAAACTTTTGCCACGCCAGCGCGTACAATTAACAGGTACAGAAAAAGATACCCGCGATCCTTATACATGGTGGAATTTTGCAGAAATTACAGAAGATGTGCTGGCAAACTCTGCTGATATGCCCCTTACCCTGCTTGCAGGAAGCCCAGACCCCACTCTGGCCGCCATGCCTTCGCAAAGTGTGGCCTTGGGTTTTGAAGCAGAACCAGGCCGCTGCCTGCTTGTTACGGTACCAGCCGGTATTATGGCTACCAGCGGTGTAACAACACGCGAAGCAAGACAGTTTATTTTAGAAGTACCCGAAACCACCAGTACGCTGGAAATAACGCAAGATGGCAATATTTTACCACGCACTGGCCAGGGTACCCTTTCTCTCTACAGCCATAATATCGATACAGTGGATTATACATTGTACAGGGTTCGCCCTGAATTTGTGAATATCTTTGTCAGCAGCAACTACGACATGTTTTCACACCCATACAGGTATATGGACTGGGATCAGTTTAGTGTTATAGCCAAAGGTTCTATTCCCATTAAATTGGAAAAACCCAGCCTGCCACAATTTTCTGTGCTTAACCTGGCCCCCCATGTGGGCGAGCAAGGTTCTGGCATTTTTTATGTAAAACTTGAAGGCAAGCGTAATGGGGAATTGCTTACAGAATCCAGCCGCTTTGTACTTTACACTGACATGGGGCTTTTTTACAAAAAATCTGCCGATGGCAGTGGCGATGTTTTTGTTGTTTCCCTAAGCACAGGAGAGCCAAAAGACAATGTGACTGTGCAGGTCATTGGTGCCAATGGTGTACCCGTGTTTGAAGGCAAAAGCGAAAAAGGCCGCGTCACACTGCCTTCCCTGCTTGGCTTACAGTTTGAAAAAGAACCTGTGGCACTTGTGGCATACACCGCAGAATCTGCTGGCGGCCTGCTTGGTGGGGAAAAAGTACCCGCAGATATGGCCTACCTGCCACTGAACTCCTTAAGCTATGAGCTGGAAACCAGTTACTCTAAATTCCAAACAGGTGGCAACCGCAGCGCAGTGGATGGCATAAACGCCTACATGTTTACCAGCCGCGGCATTTACAGGCCTGGCGATCAGGTAGAAGCCGCCTTCATGGTACACCAAGGGCCTTGGGAAGAAGCTTCTGCCAAAGCTTTGGCAGGCATTCCCCTTCAAATACAGCTTACTGACCCTGCGGGGGAAGTGCTGGTATCACAGGCCTATACCCTTTCCCCATTCGGCATGGAAGAATGGAAGTATCGTATCCCCCAAAATGCGCGTATGGGCCGCTATACTATAGACCTGACCCTTATTGGCGCAAAACCGGAAGACAGGCGCGGCGTATTAGCTAGCAGCAGCTTTATTTTGCAAGAATTTGAAGCGGATACCATGCAGCTTGCCCTTACCCTTAACACGCCAGAGCCTAAAGGCTGGTACAGCCCCAAGGATTTGAAGTTAGAGTCCACCCTCAGCAACCTTTTTGGCACCCCTGCCACAGGCAAACGCATAGATGTTGTGCTTAATACTTCCATTATCACACGTAGTTTTGCTTCTCTGCCTGAGTGGAATTTTACGGTTCCCTATCAGGATGGCCTAAATTATGCCCAAAGCGAGCTAAACCTGCCTTCCCTTATCACAGATGAAAAGGGTCAGGCTGTATTCCAAATCCCTGATACAACAACCCAGCCAGAAATGTATGCCCTTGTTTTTAATGCAGAAGCATTTGATGGCGGCAAAAGTGTGCGTAACACTACCAGAGCGTATGTTTCCTCCCTGCCTTTCCTTATGGGCACACGCGGAGAAAGCTATATTCCGCAAAACACCAAAGCCCAGGCATTTTTCCTGCCTGTAGACCAAAACCTTGCCATTTACCCCTCTGTAGGCAAAGTACAGGCAAGCCTGAGCAATACCATAAATATCAAAACTCTGGTGCAGGATAATAATGGCCTGTATAAGTACGAAAACACAGCCATTACCACCCCCATTTCCAGCAAGGAAATAAACTTCCCCACCACTATCCCGCAGGAAGGTTTTCCTGTTGACTTAGATACCAGCACCCCTGGCGATAAAATTTTAGAGCTAAAGGATGCAAAAGGCCGCCTGCTTACACGCTTTGCCTACCATGTAAGTGGCGAAGCTGTTGCCCAGTTTGGCGAAAAAGCAGAAGCTACCATGCTTATGCGCCTGAATAAGCAGGATTACACCCCCGGCGAAACAGTAGAAGTTTCCCTTACCCTGCCATATGCCGGTACTGGCCTTATCACCTTAGAGCGCGAAAAGGTGTACACAGCGGAATGGTTTACCGCAGAAGCCGGTTCCCTTACACGCAGTATCACCATCCCTGCTGGCTTAGAAGGCCGCGCCTATATCAATGTGGCTTTTTTCCGCTCCCTTAAGGACAGCCGCATATTTATGGAGCCTTTAGCCAATTCCGTTATGCCCCTTACCGTGAACATGGATAATCTTAACCTGAAGCTGAACATACAAGCCCCGCAAAAAGTGCTGCCTGGCTCCAGTTTTGATATTACCGTGCAAACCGTAAAACCCGCTAAAGCTATTGTGTATGCGATAGATGAAGGTATACTAAGCCTTACAGACTATGCCACCCCTAACCCTGCCAAAATCTTTTTGGAAAACAGAGCCTTAGAGGTAGACACAAGCCAATACCTGAGCCTGCTTATGCCAGAATACAGCCGCATACAAAACGCCCTAGCCGCCTTTGGTGGTGGCAATGGCCTTGCGCTTAAGGCCTTAGGCAGTCAAAACCCCTTCAGCCGCAAGGCAGATAAACCAGCCGTGTTTTGGTCTGGCCTGCTTGATGTTGGGCCAGAGGCAAGCCAGGTTTCCATACCTGTGCCCCCCACCTTTAACGGCAGTTTACGCATTATGGGTGTAGCTATGGCCCCCACAGGCCTTGCCTCTGCCAATGTAAACACCCTTGTACAGGCAAATGTGGTTATCACCTCCCATGTGCCCCTTTTTGCGGCACCTGGGGATGTGTTTACCGCCACCTTTACCCTTACCCTTATGGATGACGCCTTTAAAGGCAAAACCGTCCCTGTTGTGCTGGAGCTTATCCCAGAAGAAGGCTTAGACCTTGGCAGTACCCGTCCATTTGAGTTGCAGTTAGAGTACGGCAAAGCCCAAACTGTGCATGTACCTGTTACTGCAACAAAGGCCCTTGGGCCCACAACCCTTACGGCCAATGCCACCATTACAGAAAACAAGGCTGTTTCCTCCATGCCTGTTAGCCTTTCTGTACGGCCTGCCACACCGAATAGCCGCTCCACCCTTATGGGCTTTGCGAAAAACGGTTCTGTAAATGAACAAAACCTGTTCAAAACACCGCTTTACCCGCAGTTTGCCCGCGTGCAAACTTCCACCAGCCCATACCCTGTACCCATTCTCCAAGCACTTACCCTGTTTGTAGAAAAATACCCCTATTACTGCACAGAACAACTGCTGAGCGCAGCTTTCCCCTCCATTTTCCTGCCAGAAGACCCCGCTATTAACGCCATTCTTTCCCCTGAACGCCGTAAAGAACGCCTTAGCCTTGCCCTTGCATCCCTTGCTGCCCGTCAGGCAAGCAGTGGGTATTTCTCTGCCTGGGGTGACAGTAGCTGGGGTTCAGACTGGATTTCCGTCTACGCAGGCGACTTTTTAGTGTCCATGAAAGAAAAAGGCTACGCCATACCTTCTGGCTTAGAACATGATTCTATGAACTGGCTGGAATCTTACGCCAGCACAAGCCCTTCCAGCAAAGAAGACGCCACCCTTAAAGCCTACGCCGCGTGGGTGCTTTCCCGTAATGGTGTTGTCACCTCCGGCATTGTAGGCACACTTGTGCCGTGGCTGGATAAATATAATAAAGGTTGGGAAAAAGAACTTACAGGTTCCTTTATTGGCGCCTGCATGCGCTCTATGATGCAGGACGAGGCAGCCTTGCGCCTTATAAACGCCTGGGAACCCTCCAACTCCTACAACTTCCCCTTCACACCCATAACCAGCCGCGCCCTGTACCTCAGTGTGCTTGCGCAAACATTCCCCAAGGAACTTAATGCGCCTAAAGCCATTGCCATACAGGAAGAACTGGTGGCTTCCCTTACCAGTAACCCCTACAACACCTTTGAAGCTGCCCTGGGCATACGCGGCCTTATGGCCCGCGCCATCACAGACTTCTCCACAACTGAGCAAGTGCTTACCGGCCAGGAAGCCGCAAACTTTACCCAGTTCTCCGTGAAGCAGGAAAACCCCTTCTACTGGATGATAAGCAGAGAAGGCTTCCAAACTGACCCCTTCCTGCCTGCTATCCAAAATGGCATGCAAATAAGCAAAACCCTTTCCGCACAAGATGCCACTGCCCTTAAAGACAGCACCACCCTTGGGGAAAATATCTGGGTTACCCTTACGGCCAATGCCTATGGCGACCCTGTGGACGATGTAGCCATATGCGACCTCTTCCCCGCAGGCTTTACCTACCAAGACACATCCAATACCCCCCTGCCAGAAACCCTTGGCAAAAACCCCAAACTTTCTGTAGCCTACACCCAGGTGTACGAAGACAGAATTTGCATCTTCACAGCCCTTGGTACAGAAAGCGGCACATTCAGCTACTCCCTGCGCGCTGCTTACCCAGGTGAGTTTGTAAACCCCGCCGCCACAATGGAGGCTATGTACCAGCCTGCCCTTGCTGCCCGCAGCATTGCCAGCAAGATTATTGTGAAAGAATAGAGACTTGGGGGAGTTGGGGGAGAGGGGGGGGGGGGGGGGGGGGGGGGGGGGGGGGGGGGGGGGGGGGGGGGGGGG